>NZ_JBGTHY010000324.1:0-4682 GCF_041745955.1 Pricia sp. | reverse complement strand
GTGCGCCCAATATGCACTAAAAAAACTCAGCCAACCTTCACGGTGCATCATAGGCTTGATCTGCATGCGAAGCGCCTCCGATCTTGCCTGCTCGAGATACCAGCCCCAAGATTTACGTACGTGGAAGATTGCCTCCGTCTGTTTTCCATTGGCAATAGCCCGAACAGTGCAGTTGCCAATATCTTCGGGAGCAGGTATTGAAAAGACCAGTTTGTTTTGGCTAACCTCCGGTTTTGGCAGCCTTATCACTTCACCGGAAGGATTGAGGATGGACACCTCTGGAACTTGTTTCGTATCGAAATACACTGCCAATTCAATGGTTTCTCCCGGTGCGGCGGTGGTGCGGTCCAAACCCAACGCCGGGGCCTTGGCGTTGGCCGCTACCTTGGGCAGTACATCATCCAACGTATTGGCCGGCTGAATATAGACCGACCAAGACCGTTCCTCTCCCGGAACCAGTTGGACCAGCTCTTGGGGGTGACGGTCGGGCAAGGGCAGCACATGCATCAGATCTAAGGTACTGGTAGCGATTCGATGCGTCATGCCCATATACCCGATTTGTCTCGATGCTATGGGATCCGGAGAACTTATAGTAAGTATCTGGCCGTTCGGATTTTGAAAATAGCCCCAAAAATGGGTCTTTTCACACCGCAACAATGTGGGGAAGAATTTATCGAAATAGGCTTGGGGATCTTTCATCTCGTGATTGATGCCGATACGGACAGCTGCGGATGGAGCAGCTGCAAAGGGTTTTGAACCTTCATTTTTCAAACCGGCGATAATGGTCAGTTTGCCATCTACATCTTTATATTCCAAGCTATATAATTGGTCGTTTTCCCTTCCTTCAAAATATAACTTTTTACCGACCACCCGGGTAAGGTCGACACCGGCCCAAGCGGGGCCACCATGCTCATCGGTTCTCCAGGGAATCTGTACCGCTTCGCCGTCATAGGACATCACTAATGCTGTAATTGCTCCTTTTCCGTTGATAGTAGCCGTCCATCCACCCGTATCGGATTTCAATTTTTCCGTTTTTTGGGAAACAGCGAGATTTACAAAGAATACGCTGAGGATAAAAAGTAGGGTTCGTAGTTTTTTCATTGACTTTGTTTCTTACTGGGTAGCGCAGTATCAATCCGTGCCCCACGCCTTGTTTGGTCGGTCTCCCAACGTTATTTTTAACTCGCCACCATCCGTTAGGACTTTTCTTGGAAAATGATATTTTTCCCAATTTTTTCCATTCAATGTAGCGGATTGGATGTAGTTATTTTCAGAAGTGTTGTTCTCCGTGGAGATAACGAAGTTTTTGCCTGGGTAATACGCTTGGTTCAGATTGATGGTGACTTGATCAAAAATCGGAGACGTTATTTCATACCCACTATCGATGCCGGCGCCACCATCGACCTGAAAGAGGCCTATACCCATCAAAACGCCCAACGCCCCGAGCTGGCCCTGGTCTTCATCACCGTTATACCCACTATGGGGATCGGTGCCGCCAAACACATCTTCCTTTATTTTCCTGACCCATTTTTGGGTGAGCCACGGCGCCCCGCCCAAATTGAAAAGATGCGCCATATGCAACGAGGATTGATTTTCATAATCTACCCAGCTTTCGGCATGTTTTCCGTGCGGTACTATAAAATTGTTCGGTTCGGCCATGGTAAAACTATGGTTCAGATAGCCTACGAATTTTTCATTGCCTCCCATCAATTTTATGATGCCCTTTATGTCATGGGGTACGTTGACCGTGCCCATAGCCGAGTTACTTTCGCAGAAACCGGGCATGTTGAAACCTTCTCCGACCGGGGCGAAGTCATCTATCCACGAACCATCAAAATTTCGGGGATGGATGTAACCTACTTTAGGGTCCCACAATTTTTTATAGTTTTTGGCCCTCTCCGAAAACAATTTGTGATCATCCTTTTTGTTTAGAACCTTTGCCATTTGCGCCAAGCACCAATCTTGATAGGAATAGTCCAAGGTCATGTGGGCTCCATCCATGTGATAGCCATTCGCTTTAATCCCTTCCGGCACGTAGCCCCTATCGATATAATATTCCATACCCCCGCCTTTTGCAGGAGTATCATGTTCATAGCCCGCATGGTCACGGATGCCGCCGACAAAGGCATTCTTTCGCAAACCTTCATAGGCTTTTTCTACGTCATAGCCCTTGATACCTTGTTGGAGTGCCGTGGCAAAGAAGGGGGCCGCAGGGTCGCTTATCATCACATAGGTATAGTTGCCTCCGGCAGGTCCCCTGGGAATCAATCCGCCGTTTTCATACATATCGACCAAAGTATTGCAGAACCCGTCCATAATTTCAGGATACGCAAAAGACCACAGGATATTCAGGTTCCAATGAGTACCCCAAAGGGCATCAAAATTATAATGGGGGAATTTTGGCTTGCCGTTTTCGTCTAGCTTAACCTGTCTTATTTTCGGGGTCGGCCCTGTCATGTCGCAGTATTTACCGTCGACATCACTCAAGATCCTTCTGCCGAGCAGCGCATGCCATAAATCCGTATAAAATTTGGTTTGCTGCTTTTTGGTTCCACCTTCAATCTGGATACGGGATAGCATTTTGTTCCATTCATTTTTGGATTCGTTGACCACCCGATCAAAATCCCAATGCGGAAGTTCGGTGTCCAAGTTTTTTCTTGCCTGGTCGATCGAAGTATAGGCGATGGCTACCTTCATCTTTACCGGGTTCCCTTTTCTAGTATCAAATTTCACGTACGCCCCTATGCTATCCCCCTTTATAAAGTTGGGGGATGGTTTTATTAGCTTCGCGTCCTTCCAAGTGCCAAAATCTGAAAAAGGTTGGTCGAAACGGGCCACAAAGTAGATATAGGTCGATTTCGGGCGGCGTATGGTCGGTGCCATCAGGGAATATCCCTCAAGCTCGGTATCGGAAATTTTCCGGACATAGGATGAATCCATCTTGCTATGGGCCAAATACGCAGCCGTATGAAAACTGATGTAGCTAACTTCTGTTTTCGGGAAATGGTATTGATGAAAGCCCACTCTTTTTGTAGAGGTCAGCTCTGCCGTAACGTTGTGGTCGGTCAAGGTTATCTTATGATATCCGGGCCTTACAACCTCGCTTTCGTGAGAATACTTTGACTTCGTGGCTTCTACGCCTAAATTGCCATTAAATACCCCGGTGCTTGGCATCACAGGAATCCCCGAGAGCTGCCAGGCATGTACATGACTAAAACTCTTCACATAGGTAGAATCGTACATGTAGCCGCTCAGCCAGGAGTCATCCAACTGCATATCAGGACTCAGGTTTACCATGCCAAAGGGCCGAGAGGCCGAACTAAAATAAAACCAGCGTGATTTGTGGGTGTCGATCAACGGATCTACATAATCCGTTGGTTTTTCGATGATTTGTGCATTTAAACCGGTATCACAGAAACACGCTAGCGCAAGCACGAACAATAACGTTTGTACTTTCTTCATAGTTTGTCGATGAAAGAAATTGTTAATACCCCGGGTTCTGTCCGATTTTGGGATTTTCATTTCGGGCACTTTGGGGAATCGGGTATAAGGTCAAGTAATCGCCGCCCGGGTTATTACCTTCTTCTTCGGCAGTGGATATGAATTTACCGTGTCTGATCAAATCTTGCCTTCTGTGTCCTTCGCACCAAAGTTCCCTACCACGTTCGTCTAATATGAAATCCCTAAAGGTAGCTTGGGTAAAATTCCTTGAAATTTCCGCAACACCAGCCCTGGTACGAATCTGATCTACCAAATCCATAGCCTCGGCGTTGGGTCCTGAAATCTCGTTGATGGCCTCCGCGCGTGCCAAAAGTACATCGGCATATCTATAAATAATCACATCGTTACCCTGCCGATATCCATTATGTTCGGGGTCATCACCGTATTTTTTCGGAGCCGCCCCGATGGCCTTATTATTTTGAACCTCCCTGAAATCGACCATGTTACCATCTATATCTTCGTAATACCGTATCATACGTGACAACCTCAGGTCTTTTCCCTCCTCAAATTTATCATAAAAAGGCCACGGCGTTTTTAGCCCTCCCCAAAGACTATATTTAATTCCGGTGGGGCTCTTATATTCCGGGGTTTGCGGTAGGCACGCGGCAAACCATGAGTAGGCTAGACCGCCATCTTGGGCAAGTTTGGGAATAACTAGAATGGTTTCGGTGTTACTTGTGCCTTCATTTTCGATATCGAATATGCCGGTATAGGTCGGCATTAATTGGTATCCCAGGCCTATGATTTTCTCGCTGGAATTTAACACGCCCTGCCAATCTTTCTGGTGCAATTGTAGTTTCATCAGCATGGTGAGCGCGGCACCTTTGGTCACCCTACCATAATCATTACTTTCATAGGATTCGGGAAGTTTTGGAATAACGTCGTTTAATTCCGTGGTTATAAAATCGACCATCCATTCTTCGGTCGGCCTCTCGGGCTGTGTTTCGGAACTGATCGCTTTGGCTTCCTCATAATCCACGATTAAAGGAACCGGGCCGTAAAGATCCAATAGATTAAAAGCATAAAAGGCCCTTAATGTTCTGGCTTCGGATATGATTCTATTTTCCAATTCTCCTTTTTCTATAGGAGCTTCTTCCAAATTGCCTATCAAAAGCGTTGCTTTGGTAACCGATCTGACATATCGGTTGAAATTACCTTCGACACTTCCTGTCTCCGGCGTC
>NZ_JBGTHY010000323.1:0-5373 GCF_041745955.1 Pricia sp. | reverse complement strand
GTATTCGTTCATCCTCAAAATCGTATCCCCAAGAGGACGGACATTCAAAAAAGTATGGATGTCATAGATGCCATGGGCCAGCTTCTTGGTCAGCACCTCTTTCTTTTCGTCCTCGTTCCTTTCAAAAAAGGATACCCCATCAGCAGTCGTCAGAAAATAATCGTGTAAAATCTGCACCTCAACTAGTTTTTTAAAGACCGTTTCACTCATTACATTCCGCATTTATCATCGTTTCTATCGTCTTCACCGTTTCGATTAGCGGAGCTTGCCGACCGGAATTCTCCTGTATTTTCACCAATCGGACCTTGTACATGGCGAAGGGCACCTGTTTTCCTCCCAACGAGCCCCATAAATGGTTAATCTGCTCGAACGTCAGGGTATATAGCTCTACGTTCAGCCGTAATTCATCCTTGGTCTCTTGGGGTATATTGTTGTCGTTCGAAATAGTAGTAAAAGGGGAATTTTTGATCGTATAGGTTTTCTTGGCCTGAAAGAACTGTATGATCAACGAGAGCCTATGCAAGGCAAACTCATAGGCGTCTTGCAGGTCTTGGCCCAGCGTGGCCGATATCAGCACATAGAGATTCAGGAACACGGCCGGCTCGACATATCGAATGCCGTTTATCGTTCTGACCGCATTGCCCCCGTTCTTTAATGTGCTTTCTTCTTCTGTATTTACAAGGGTGATCACAATTTTATTGCCCAGATCTGCCGCGGCATCACCTTCCATTAGGGCGATGTTGTGAAGAATCACATCGTCTTGAGTAATGGAGTCACCGGGTCTTTTGTTTAGGAAGACGTATTCGCTAAGTTCATCCCGTAACAACTTTAGGGCGAGGCCGATCATGGTCCATATCCGTTAATACGTTAATCGGGGGAATAATCTAATGGGGGTGATCCGTTGGTGGCAAAAGGCCGAATAGGCCAAAACTGTTTGGTAACGGGTCTGGATGTGGATGCAAGATGATCAAATGAAGGGTCGAAATCAATCCCCATTTTTGGGGATTTATGGCAAAGTTTTTTGGAGCCATTATTTGAGGTTTGGCCGAAGTATGGCGTTCGGGAAGGGGCAAAAAAAAGGGAGAGGTCGATAAAGAGGATGATGACAAATAGCTTTAATCCATAAAAAATCCTCTATTCCCCAAAAGTAAACTCAGGCAACCGGACAATCTCCCCGGTCTTCAACGTAGATTCATTGGCCAATATCCCGACACCCAAAAGGAAGGGGACACGTAGCGCATGAACCGGGTCTACGCCCATGTTCGAAATCGCCCTTGTCCATGCCGAACACCAAGAATTCTTCGAGGGCAGATTTAGCCGTAATTGTCAAAAGCAATTGACAACGACACCGTAGAAGTATATGAGCAGGGGGATTAGAAACCAACCTTGGTTTTCGAAAATAAATCCCCGATAATCCCCAAAAATCCACGTGCGCCAAGTATCTTTGACCGGTATTAAAACAGCCGTTTTTAACGAAAAGTCCCCAATGGAAACGCGTAACATGAGTATATACGTAATCCGTAAGGAGCCCGATTACGCAATTGTTGTTTAACGGTCGGGCAAAACCAAGTACAGCCTGCTTTTTTAGAAAAAAGAAGCCAGTTTTGAAAAGTATCGATGACAGCACATAAAAATTCTGACCTGATCATTCCGATATCCTTTTTGATACATCTGTGTATCATCAACGGTATTTTGGCCATGCTCACGCCCGAGACCTATTTCGACCTCTTTCATATTCTACACTATAATATCTCTTGGTTACTGATTACGTACGGCCTTGGTTACTATCCAACAAGCCGCATGGAACAGTTTACGACCAACATTTACAAAATGTTTCAGCTCTATCTCATTTATGGCCTTGCCTATTTTGCGCTATTCGGTATTACACGAACCGATTATGGATCGCTGGAATATCAACTTTTTGTTTACATCTTGATCTGTCTTTGCCTTACCTGGTACAGGGTCATCTTTTATTGGGCGAGACGCCAATATCGGCTCCAAGGAGGCAATTATGTCAAGGCAGTTGTTCTGGGCAGGGATAAAAACCTCAAGAAAATTCGAAAAGTGTTCGATGAGCCTTACCTAGGCTATCACTACATGGGCTATTTTGACGATAACGCATCGAAAAGCCCCACGTATTTGGGAAAGATTATAGATTGTTTTCTCTATATACTAGAAAACGATATCGATGAAATCTACCTTGTGGCCTCGAAGTTCAATCGCGACGAACTCAAGAACCTCATCGACTTTGCCGATAATAATCTCGTTAGGGTCAAGATCATTCCCGATAACAAGGAAATTTTTTCCAAGGCGATGTCCATAGAACTCTATGGCTCCGTTCCCGTATTGAACATTCGTAAAGTACCGCTTGACACCGAATACAGTCGTCTTTCCAAACGTACCTTCGATATTTTGTTCTCCTCCCTCGTAATCGTCATAGTGCTATCTTGGCTAACCCCACTTTTATTCATTGTCATGAAAATCGAATCGCCCGGACCCTTATTTTTTAGGCAAAAACGCCATGGTTTCAAACGCCAGGTATTTTGGTGCTACAAATTTAGGTCGATGCGCTCTAACAAGGATGCGAACTCAAAAATGGCAATCAAGAACGATACTCGAATCACACGCATCGGAAAGTTTATTCGTCGGACCAGTATAGATGAACTGCCCCAGTTCTTCAACGTTTTTCGGGGCGATATGAGTGTTGTGGGACCGAGGCCCCATATGGAACTGCATACCTGGGACTTTGAAATGTCGGTGGACAAATATCTTGTACGCCACTTTGTAAAACCGGGTATTACCGGACTCGCACAGATTAAGGGCTATCGGGGGGAAATTACGAAGAAGGCGGATATACTCCACAGGACGAAACTAGACATCTTTTATGTGGAAAATTGGTCATTGGCACTTGACATAAAGATCGTGGGGCAGACCTTAGTCAATGTATTCAGGAAAGATGAAAAGGCCTACTAAGATCTGTTAGTACCCCTAGTTTATCATGTCTATCATAACCATTTCTTTCAAACCTAAAATTTTACGCTCTTAATGTAGGGGCAACCTAGAAACACGTCTATCATTTTGGTG
This sequence comes from Pricia sp., assembly GCF_041745955.1. Classification (NCBI taxonomy): domain Bacteria; kingdom Pseudomonadati; phylum Bacteroidota; class Flavobacteriia; order Flavobacteriales; family Flavobacteriaceae; genus Pricia; species Pricia sp. The sequence goes on along the minus strand of NZ_JBGTHY010000323.1, from coordinate 2,289 downwards.
ATAAAGCATGCATTTCATCGAAAAAAACAATCTTTTCATCGATGTTTGTAGGACTTGCCTTATTTTTGTCGACTCATATATGTTTCCAGTATTGAGCGTACCCAGAAACTGATGTATTTCATAACATAACCCTATTAACACGAAACATTGAGTTAATATTAAAAGGCCCCCCGACCTTGAACAGACTACCTTTTTGCCTACTTATTCCGCTAATTTTTCTAGCGAAGACGTCATTAGCACAAGAATCAAATACCACGGTTCACCCAATCCCTAAAATTCTCAGTTCATCCGGATTTGAACAAAATGGGTCGGAAGGTCTTTCCTTTTCCGTCGGATCATTGAATAGCGTCATAGTTTTAGCGGCACAAGACAGTGTTTCCCAAAATGCCATACTTCAAGATACTACGCTTGTGGCGGCCGCATTAATCGATTCGATCCCGCAAATTTCCGAGGACTTGGAGGAGGCAGTAAGTATTTCACTTCATCCCAACCCGTTCGTCGACAGAATTACCTTAACTATTGACGGTTTCATGAGCGAGAGTGAAGAAAACTACCATTTTGAGCTTTATGACCTGGCGGGTAACCTATTAAATACGGGGCAGGTAGGTAATAGGCAAGAGGAAATTTTACTAAACTCCATCCCAAAAGGGATATACATCTTACTACTTTATAAAAATGAAAAGGAAATAGAATCCTTTAAGTTAATACAATCCAACCAATGAGCACAAAGTGTTTAGTATCCTGTTTTTTCTTTTTTCAGTCGCTTTTGATTTTGGGCCAGACCCCAGAAAAAATAAGCTATCAGGCCACCATAGTCAATGCCGATAATACACTATTATCAAAAACCCGGATTGCAATGAAAATTGCAATCCTTCAAAATAGCCTTTCGGGAACATCGGTCTATGAAGAAGTACATAGCCCCGTCACATCGTCGAACGGCACGGTAAGTCTAGAAATCGGGGGCGGGTCGCCCATAAGGGGCAGTTTTTCGGAAATAGTTTGGTCGAAAGGTCCCTATTTTATTGAAACCTCTGTCGATATAAATGGCGGCAGCTCGTATAAATTACAGGGAGCCTCCCAATTATTAAGCGTACCTTATGCGCTGCATGCCAAAACCGCTGAACGCATTGCAGATGATGGTAATTATGTTTTGAAGGCCAAACCCATTTCATTTACGACTTCTAGAAATGCCAACACAGAAGATGTCGGTAATATTATTGAGTGTACCGCGGACGCTACCTTAACTATAATCAATAATTTTGTCGACATGAAAATCGGCGACGTCATAAACATCGAGGCACATAATGGAGCGAAGCTTATCGTCGAAACCGCCGACCAAGTAGAACTGAACTATGCCAAAAATGGGAACGCCATTTTTGAAAGCACACTCGAGAACGTACGTTTTGGATTGCTGCGGAAAATTGATGTTAACGCTTATATTATATCCGGTCAATGAAGTTATTTCACTTTATCCTTATCTTTTGGTCCTGTACGGTTTTTTCGCAAAGTTTCCCCTACAGTCTGGATTCATCGTCAGATAAAGCGAACCAAGCCAATACCGAAGTTGGAAAAGCCTTCAATTTACCTGAGGAGGACCTTTATTTCAAATCTTACCTTTTACCTATTTCCGAGGGTTATAGACTACAGGAGGCTTTAGACACCCATAATTCCGTACGTTTGGAGAAGGGAATATATGAAAGTACCCCGATTGTGATGAAGACCGGACAACGATTGTACGGCCATCCTAGCATAACCAAAGTCAATGCGACAATTAGTATAAAAGCCGGTAGCAACAGAGTAAAAATACAACACATAAATCCTAAGAACTTGATTTTCGAATCTGGTGCTCCTATAAAAAATTGTTTCTTCAAAACCATTCAGTACACCCGTCTAACATGTGCCAATTGCTCTATTGAGGATAATACCTTTATTAACATGGATAAATGTGTTATAAGGTTTGACTGTAGTACATCGGGCTATTTTAGAAATAACAAGTTTATTAAACTATGGTCACATACAGCTTGGCCGCAAACAGTTATGAAAGGTAACACGGAAATGCCAAGCTATGGCAACGTTGTTTTATGGCGTAATTACCTGTTCCCCGAGGGGGATGCCACCGACATTTCGGAACTGGAATCTTTGACATTGGTAGGTATTGACGCAGAATCTTGGAACCACAAGAACATGGGAGAAAAACCGCTTTTATTTATGAGGCAAATGGGTGACGTGAAAATCGGGAGCTTTTCAGGACTGAATCATGGCAGATACCCTACACCTACCTACGATATT
>NZ_JBGTHY010000322.1:0-4364 GCF_041745955.1 Pricia sp. | reverse complement strand
TTTCATTGATAATGCTTTTTATTTCATAGGTCCAATCATAGATCACCTTGCATCGCCAATTACGCCATGATTCATCATGGTTGTTGAGAATCCATGATGCCTTCTCTGAGGTTATTCCGTCCGGGATTTCGATCCCGGAATCTTTTGAAAAATCATCAAGACAATGATCACAAAAACAGGTTTCGGGCAAGATGGGTTCAGGTTCTTCAAACTGGGCATGCCAATGTACATAGTCCATCCAAACACCATCCAGTTCATACTCCAAAAGTAAATCCCGCAACTGGCTAAAACGATACTGACGGAAGCCGGGTTCGGTAGGACAAACCCCCATAAACCAGGACGCAGCTTGCACTTTTTCGCCTTTTTCGTTGATTGCCCAAGCTTCAGGGTGTGTTTCTACATAATTTTTACCATTCAAGGTAGCAAATTCAGCATAAACCATTACACCCTCAGATCTGGCCCTGTTAATCATATCATGGTCAATTGATCCGCTATGGACAAAAATAGCATTGACCCCGAGCTTGTTAAGATTAAATCCTTTATCCCAGAAAGGTTCGGGGCTACCATAAACACCCCTTATTTCAGAGGTTTCAGCGGATTTTTGTTCGCAGGATATAAATAGTAAGGGCCATAGAGTAGCGTAAAGCAAAATATATCTAGAACAGAATTTTATAATAGAATTCATGTTGATCTATGCTATCGGTTTATTGAACTTTAAAAATGTTAAACAATAGCTCTTATAGGATTAATTTTTAACTGTCAAGTTAGAGCTTTTTCAATATCGTCACTCCAAAGTTGATTGACTTTAGCTTAAAATAGGAACCCTCAAAATAGGAATCTTTAAACCATTTTGAAATACTGTTATTGTAATCTAATGCCAGTTGAAAGGCAATTTTTTCACTTAGATTATATTCCAGTCCTCCACCGAGCTTATATCCTATTACATACGAATGTACACCAGACTCGTCGCCAGGACTATTCAATGGAAATAAATTGTTCAGTCCTATCTCCCCGAACAATCGGATTCTACGTGGAATAAAATAGTACCTTAAACTAAGAGGGACTTCCATAAAACTGAAGTCTACTTCCTCGGGACTTGGGGTAAAGGCAAAATCACAAACATCACAAAAATATGTTCCCGTAAAATCCTTGTTGGAGTAATTGATAGCACCGTTAAGTGTAACGTTTGCTTTCAATAGGTACTCTATGTGAAGCCCAAATTTATAATTGGGGTTTTTATAATCGCTTGAAAATCCTGTATACTCACTAATGGGCATCTTTTCCGAACTCAAATTTTTTATGAGTCCGGCAGATAGTCCGATCCTTAATCTGCTTTCGCTATTCTTCTGGCCGTTAAGAGTTATGGAACTTAACAAAAGACCTGCTAAAAATAAAATAAATTGCTTCATGCGTTTTCAATCCTTGTCTTTTCTAAGATGTGCATTTTGCAGAAAAGTTGCGTCTCCGTTGAAACTATTCGTGTTAAGATTAGTTCTTCGAACAGTCCATCGTTTATTTGAACTTTAATTCTTTTGACTTCTGAGATAAAGACCGTAACCTACACTGGATAAAAGGTAAATTCCAATACCTAAAATAAAAGCATTAATATTTACTTCTCCAGTTAAGCTCAATAATTTTTTCATAAAGCTTTGAGGAAATCCAATTTCTTTTCCAACTAACCGATCCAAGTCCAGTTTGTATATTATTAAAAGTATCTGAATTTAGGAAAGCTAAATGGCAGGTCGGCACGCCACGTACCTGATAGCGTTGGGCGATACCCTTGTTCTTGTCGATATCGATCTTGATCACACGCGCCCTTTCGGCCACCTCTTTTGCCACATCGGCCATAATCGGGCTTTGCGCCTTGCAAGGCCCGCACCATTCCGCATAAAAATCGACCAGCACGGGTCTGCCGCCGTTGATGATCTTTTCAAAATTTCCTTTCATTTTTCTTATTTTTTATTTCCTGTCCAATTTTGATATACCGTTTTGTTTTCCCGTATGGATTTCAACTTGCTGAACAGTTCCTCTTCCTCGGCGGATAGGTCTTTGGGCAAGGCCACCTCGATCTTGACCAATAGGTCGCCAAAGGATTTCGCACCATATTTGGGCATGCCCTTGCCTTTTAGCCGTAAGGTCTTTCCCGGATCTGTTCCTTTGGGAAGGGTCATGTTAACGGTTCCCGTTAGGGTCGGGATTTCCACCTTCCCTCCCAAAATGGCGGTATATATATCTACCTTGGCGGTGTGGACCAGATTGCCGCCCTCCCTTCGAAAACGTGGATCGGGCAATACGTTCAAAACGATATAGAGATCGCCCCTTTTGCCCCCGTGCGACCCTTGGTCTCCTTTTCCCTTGATCCTTAACCTTTGTCCGTCATAGGAGCCCGGCCTGATGTCAATGCGCAGTTTTTCGCCATTGAGCCCAAAGGTCTTGCTACCGCCCTGATAGGCTTCGAGGAGGGTAATCGGCATTTCGGCCTCGATATCGTTACCGATCTGTGTCGTTCCGCGCTGACGGCCGCTCCCGCCAAAACCCTGGAACGGGTCGTTCCCGCCGCGGCCGCCGAAGAACATATCGAAAAAGCTTGAAAAACCGCTACCATCGCCCTGGCCGCCAAAAAACTCCGATGGATCTCCCTCATAATAATAGGTATGGCCGCCCCCTTGTCGCCCCCCACCGCTGCCTGCCCGTTCATAGGCCTACCAGTTTTCGCCCAGCTCGTCGTATTTCTTTCTTTTTCCGGGACTGCCCAAAACTTCGTTGGCCTCGTTGATCTCCTTGAATTTTTCCTCGGCGGTCCTATCGTCCGGGTTTTTATCGGGATGGTATTTGGACGCAAGTTTCCTGAACGCCTTTTTGATGTCCTTTTGGGACGCGTTCTTATCTACCTGTAATATTTTATAATAGTCTTTGTACTTCATGGCCGAAAACTATTTTTTTCCGATCCGTGGCATAAAGTCTATTTCTCCCTATTCCATATACCGTTTTTCAAGACTTATTTTTATGCCCTGTCTTACCTTGGCCAGATGCGAATCGACCTCTTCGACCGATATACGCTTGATATTGGCGATTTCGAAAGGTGCGAACCTTTGGTTGACCGCAAGGTCGTAAATCGATTTCATCGGGGCCGGCAGCCGGTGCAGTACCAAGTCGATATGTTGGTGCATTTCGGTATCGCCCAGTTCGGAATCCAATTTTTCCGACCATTCCCCTTCCGGGTTCTTTTCTATAAAAACATCCGCTAGATGATACTCGTACTTTGGGTACGAGGGGTCGTCGAATTCCTCCAACGGCATCAGGTCGCCGTCTCCATCGGTACTGAATTCCTCCTGCATGGCATCCCATTCCGCCTTGGTGTATTTTTCGATGTCCTCGAAAAAGAATTCGTTGAGTGCTTCCTCAACGACCGTGTCCTGAAAAAGATCGTCCGCCTTCTTGAACAACCATGGGCGAAGGTCTTTTTCGTCCTCCACTTCCCCGATATGGTCAAAGGCGATAATGTATAGTTCATCGGTGAAATCCGCTACCCTGTACTTCCCCTGTGGAAGATCACCGTTTCCAACGGCAAAACTTAGACGCCGTGCCATATACTCTTCGATATCGGGCAGGATTTTTTGTACGAGGGTATTAAAGCTGTCCCGGTCGTTTTCCTCTTTCGATCGGATCAACCGAGTGAAAGAAAGCGCGGCAAGGCCATGAAGTCCGCTATTTTGTTCCGAAGTTCGTTTCCATTTATTTTCCATAATGCACCTTTTTAAGGGCGGCCCGACAACCGCCGTTTTATGATTACACTTTCCGATGGACCTTTTTTTCAAACTACTTTCAAATTAATGTTTTGTTCGTAGCTGAAGGTGTAGAATCGTGAAAAATAGTATCCAAAAAATATTCCAAAAATCGGAACGGTACACTGTTGATACCCTCATTTTTCCGGATTTATTGAAATACCCGATATTCGGAACAATATCAGATCCGGAAGCTACAGGCACAAAAGTCCTTTTATATTGAAAATTTGTCATCTGAAAATGTCAAAATGACATTTTCAGAAAAGGGCTTTACGAAAAAAAGGCAGGTTTTTCATAAAATTTTTTTAAGGTCCGGCTGCAAGTTTGGCTATTTCCTATCTGGCATTTTTTTTGTCCATGGTACATTGAATATTAAATTATTGTTTAACTTAAATCTTTATTATCATGAGCACTTTGGCAAAAGTTTCGAACAATGGAGGTTTGACAAGAACAAATCCCAACATGTCATCGAACCTCCCCATGTGGTCTTTGATCGATGATATTTTCAACCGGGAGTTACCATCAATATTTTCCCAAAATTTTAATACCGGCATCAGTTTGCCCAAAGTGAATATAAAG
>NZ_JBGTHY010000321.1:0-2509 GCF_041745955.1 Pricia sp. | reverse complement strand
AGAGGAACTGGAACGGATAGAAAAACTGAACGCCGAGCAATTGTTCAATGAGCACGAAATGGAAACCATTGCCGTTCTAAGTACGGTAATCCTTCCCCCAAAAGAGCCGAACGGAGGGCCTATCGAAGCAGATGTTCCTGCATTTATCGAGTTCATGGGCAAGGATATTCCAGAGATGCAGAACACCCTGTTGGGAGGGCTTATGTGGATGGACCATAGGAGCAATACGGAGTTCGGCACCGAATTTAAATCCGCAACATTGGAGCAACAAAAACAGATATGTGACGAAATCTGTTGGCACGATCTGGAAGTACCCTTGGATAAGCAGCCTTTAGAAATCCAATTTTTCGCATTAATGCGAAACCTTACCGTGACGGGATACTACACCTCAAAAGTAGGTATAGCCGATTTGGGCTATAAAGGAAATTCGCCGAACGTCTGGGACGGCGTTCCCCAAGATGTATTAGATCAACACGGCGTGGCGTACGACCCAGAATGGATCGCCAAATGTATCGACCAAAGCACGCGAAACGAGGTAGCGGAGTGGGACGAGAACGGGAAGTTGTTGACCTAGTATATGGTTGCATGCCGAACGTTTCTATGTACAGGTAAATTGTTCTGTTCTTCGACGAAGTTCGATGCTTCAGGTACGCTCTCCTCAATAGGTAAAGGTTATAGGTTAATTTTAAAAATTACGAATGAAAAAGCTGCTCATCTTATTTGGTGTAATTCTATTCACAATCCCAATGACCGCCCAAGAAGTCGGCTTACAACTCTACAGCCTTCGCGACCAGTTTAAGGAAGATGTGACAGGTACCCTAAAGCTCATCAATGATTGGGGTATTACCAAAATAGAGGGTGGCGGCACCTACGGCCTTCCGATGAAGGAATTCAAGGCACTTTTAAAGAAGAATAATCTCGAGGTCGTGAGTGTGGGCGCTGGTTTTGAGGATTTGGAGAACAATGTGCAAAAAGTTATCGATAACGCCAAATCCTTCGGGGCCAAATACGTCATGTGTGCCTGGGTGCCGCACGACGATAACAAATGGGACCTCGAAGAGACCCAACATGCTACCGAAGTGTTCAACATAGCGGGGAAGCAGTTGAAAGAGAACGGATTGACCTTGGCCTACCACCCTCACGGATATGAATTCCGCCCGTATAAAGACGGTACCCTTTTCGATTATATGGCCCAAAACGCAACCAATTTCACCTTTGAACTTGATGTGTATTGGGCGCAGCATGGGGGTGCGGACCCGTTGGCCTTGATGAAAAAATATCCCGATAAATTCAGCTTGATGCATTTAAAGGATATGGAAAAGGGCGTGAAGGGCAACAATACAGGGCATGAAGATGTAGAGACCAACGTGGTACTTGGTACGGGCCAGATCGATATTGCAGGCACCGTGGCCGAGTCCAAAAAGCTGGGTATCGATTATATGTTTATAGAGGATGAATCTTCTAGGGTGGTCGATCAAGTACCCCAAAGTTTGGAGTTTTTGAAAGGGCTGGAGGATTAAGGAATTTGGGTACGACACCAATGACTACCTCTCTCCCATGCTTTGTTCGTCGAGGGCAACCGAAAAAAGACAAACGATTGGCAAAAAGGATACGATCCTTAAAATCCGTTCTCTATGAAAATTCCAACCCTATTTTGCCTTCTTGCCCTATCGCTCTCAAGCTGCAACCAAGAAACATCCAAAGACACCGTCCTAGACAAACCCCTCCCGAATATAATCTGGCTTGTCGCCGAAGATCAGTCCCCCGACTGGTTTCCTATGTACGGTGACAGTACGATACCCTTGCCGAATTTAGAAGCTTTGGCCGAAGACGGCGTGGTGTTCGACAATGCCGTAGCGCCGGTTCCCGTTTGTGCCCCGGCAAGGAGTGCATTGATTACGGGCATGTATCCGACAACACTCGGTACGCACAATATGCGTACCTATGCGCCTGGGCGAAGGGAAGGCGGCCGGCCCTATCATGGATTGGACATCCCGAGTTATTCTCCAGTCGTTCCCGACGCGGTCAAAATGTTTCCCGAATATCTTCGGAAGAAAGGCTATTATACCACCAACGGCCCCAAGGAAGACTACAACTTCGAGAAGACCGATGCCGCTTGGGATGAGAGTAGCAAACATCCCCATTGGCGCAAAAAAAGGAAGGGACAACCGTTTTTTGCCGTATTTAATTTTGCCGTTTGCCACGAATCCCAGATTTGGAATCGGGGCAAGGATTCCCTCTTCGTTCAGCCTTCAAAAGTCCCCGTACCACCCTACTTTCCAGATACAAAAACCGTTCGGCATGATCTTGCCGTCAATTATAGCAACCTCAAGCGGCTCGATGACCAAATCGGAGCGATTATCGCTGATTTGAAGGAAGATGGCCACTACGAAAACAGTATCATTTTCTTCTATGGCGACCATGGCGGCCCTTTTCCCAGACATAAACGGGCCTTATACGATACGGGCGTTAAAGTGCCTTTGGTAATCAAATTCCCTAAAAACGGGAA
>NZ_JBGTHY010000320.1:0-2588 GCF_041745955.1 Pricia sp. | reverse complement strand
ATAACTACGGACCCCGGTACATTTTTCATAACTGAAGTCGAACTCATCAAATTGGGCGTTCTTGGTAATATCCACCAGAACGGGACCGGGCCGACCGGACCTAGCAATATAAAATGCCTTGGCCATGGCCTCGGGAATCTCGGAGGCCTTGGTGATTTGAACGTTCCATTTCGTGACGGGCGTGGAAATACCGATGATATCGGTTTCCTGAAAGGCATCCGAACCCAGTAAATGTCTGGGCACCTGACCTGTTATACATACCAATGGCGTCGAGTCGATTTGCGCGTCCGCCAATCCGGTGACCAGATTGGTGGCGCCCGGCCCCGATGTGGCCATGGCAACACCTACTTTTCCCGTTACCCGGGCGTACCCTTGTGCGGCATGGGCCGCCCCTTGCTCGTGACGACTGAGGATATGGGTAAGTTTATCCTGAAACTTATAAAGCTCGTCGTAAACGGGCATTATCGCACCACCGGGATAGCCATACAGCAAATCGACACCTTCTGCCAAAAGACAGTGGATTATGGCTTCGGCCCCAGAAATCCTTAGTTTGGCCTTTTTTTTAGGGGTCTCTTTCTTTATTTTCAATGTTTCCATCTATTCAAGTGCAAGTATCAAGTTCAAAAAAGTTTCTTTTCTCTAATTTATGTTCTTTTTTCTTATTCAGCCTTTGTGGCAGACCTACAAAGAGGTCGCGGAGCGATGACACCTTGCAGGTCAGGCTGCCTGCGCGCTTAGATTTCATCAGTAACACAGCCTTGTGAGGCGGATGAAACCGTTTTTGCATATTTGTACAGGCTGCCGCGTTTTACTTTTAATGCGGGTTGTTTCCAGTTTTTTCGGCGCTCGGCCAGTTCTTCGTTGGACAAGTCTACGGAGATACTATTCTTTTCGGCATCGATGGTGATGACATCACCGTCCTTGAGCAGGGCTATGGTGCCGCCGTCTTGGGCTTCAGGACATACGTGGCCGACTACAAAACCGTGGGTGCCTCCAGAAAAACGGCCATCCGTTATCAGGGCGACTTCCTTGCCGAGACCCGCGCCCATAATGGCAGCTGTGGGCTTTAGCATTTCGGGCATTCCGGGGCCGCCTTTGGGGCCTTCGTAGCGGATGACCACCACATTGCCTTTTTTGACCTCGCCCCTACCAATGCCGGCATTGGCCTTGAATTCGTCGTCGTATACTTTGGCGGGCCCTGAAAAATGGAGTCCCTCTTTTCCCGTTATCTTGGCTACGGAACCCTCTTCGGCAAGATTTCCGTAGAGGATACGTAAATGTCCCGTTTCCTTGATAGGGGCGTTCAACGGTTTTATGACTTCCTGACCTTCCTGTAAACCGGGCAGTTCGGCCAAATTTTCGGCAATGGTCTTGCCGGTGATGGTAAGGCAATCGCCGTGTAGCATCCCATTTTCGAGCATGAACTTCATGACCGCAGGGGTTCCGCCCACACGGTGCAAATCTTCCATCAAATATTTTCCGCTGGGCTTTAGATCCGCCAAAAAGGGAGTGGTATCGCTTATTTTCTGAAAATCATCCAAGGTAAAATCCACATCCGCGGCCTTGGCGATGGCCATAAAATGGAGTACTGCATTGGTAGAGCCGCCTAAAAGCGTCAAAAGACGAATGGCGTTTTCAAAGGATTTCCGGGTAATGATATCGCTGGGCTTGATGTCGTTTTCGAGCAAATGGCGCAGGGCCCTTCCTGAATGTATCGCATCCTGTTGCTTTTCCTTTCCAACAGCGGGGTTGGAGGAGTTGTAAGGCAGGGCCATTCCCAAAGCCTCAATGGCCGAGGCCATCGTATTGGCCGTATACATACCGCCACAGGCTCCCGCACCGGGACAGGCATTGTGAATAACTCCCTTATAATCCGCTTCGTTCATGGTACCGGCAACTTTTTCGCCCCAGGCCTCGAACGCGGAAACGATATCCAATTTTTTATCCTTGAAACAGCCGGAAGCGATCGTTCCGCCATAGACCAATATCGAAGGTCGATCCAATCGTATCATCGCCATCAGTGCACCGGGCATATTTTTATCACAGCCCACGACCGTTACCAGTCCGTCATAATTCATCGCCTGTACCACAGTCTCCATAGAATCGGCGATCAAATCACGGGAGGGCAACGAATACCGCATACCGTACGTACCCATCGAAATGCCGTCACTGACCCCGATGGTGTTGAAAACCAAGCCTACCGATCCACTTTCGTTGATACCCTTTTTGACCTCTTGGGCGAGATCGTTCAGGTGCATGTTACAGGGATTGCCCTCATAGCCCGTGCTACCGATACCGATCAACGGTTTTTTCAGGTCGTCGTCGGTAAGGCCAATGGCATGTAACATAGCTTGGGCAGCAGGTTGTGTTGGGTCTTGGGTAACGTTTTTACTGTATTTGTTCAATTCCATTCAAAAAGTTCTTTTGGTAGCTTGTTCAAAGATATAGGTTTCTGGATTCCTTAGAATTTAACAGTTCAAACCTATCGAATGTCAATCATCCTTTAATTATCGCATGCTATTGATAATCAATAGTATAAACTATTTTTTTTATCATATTCAATTCCATATCAAAAAAAGGGGGGGAGG
>NZ_JBGTHY010000319.1:0-7766 GCF_041745955.1 Pricia sp. | reverse complement strand
GCATGGGTAATTCCACCACTTTTAAAGATGTGCCATTTTGAAGTTTTGCGGTTTGTAGCCGTTTTGAATTTTCCTGTAAGGGCGCATAATTTTTGTCCTTGGTATCTGATTCCACCACGGTTACTGCGGTATCTTCGTTTACAAACCTGCAGAAGTCGTCGATATGGCCGTGGGTGTCGTCGCCCACAATGCCGTTCCCAAGCCAAATGGTATTGGTTATGCCAAAAAATTCTTTAAAAATAGCTTCATAGTCCTCTTTGGTAAAGCCTGCGTTCCTCACTTGTACGGTGGGGTGCAGAAGACATTCCTCAGAGGTGATCAAGGTGCCTTTACCGTTGACTTCGAGGGCCCCGCCTTCCAGAACAACCTTCTTTCCCTTATAGGTGACCGGGGTTAGAGGTACGTCTAGGTGCTTACTTACTTTGGCCGGGACGAGTTTATCAAGCTTCCAATTTTTGTATTTGGCCCAGCCGTTAAAATGTAAATTAAGGGCCTCCCTATCGGTACCATTTTTCACGATTATCGGGCCGGAATCGCGCATCCAGCTTCGATTGGTCTTCTGAACGATGAAACGGATATTTTTAAGGGATACGGATGCCATTTGCAACATGTCGGTGACCTTGTCTTGCAAAGTACTATCCTTTACCACCAAAAAAACGGTCTCGACACATGCGATTTTTTTGATGAATTCTACAAAGGCCCATTGTACCGCCCCGTATTTGCCGGGCCAATCGTTACCATTGTGCGGAAAACAGAGCAAAATGCCCTCTTGGGGCTCCCATTCGGCGGGAAATCTTCTGTTATCCATAGCTTTAATCGATAAAGCGTTTGGTGAGATCTTGAAAGGCATCGATTCTTCTGTCCCTGAAAAAGGGCCAGTTTTGGCGTACATTTTCCTGATGGGCCAAATCTACTTCGGCCATCACTATTTCTTCCTTAGCGTTGGAGGCCATGGCTAGAATTTCCCCTTGTGGACCGCAGATAAATGATTTCCCCCAAAATTCGATACCATCCGTATTCGGTAGATATTTTTCGAGGCCGATTCGGTTTGCGGCGGCAACAAAGATTCCATTGGCAACGGCATGGCCCTTCATCACGTTCATCCAGGCACCATATTGGTTTTCGCCGTACTGTTCCTTTTCGAACGGATGCCAGCCAATCGCCGTGGGGTAAAACAGTATTTCGGCGCCTTTCATGGCCGTCAGTCGCGCCGCTTCCGGATACCATTGGTCCCAACAGATAAGCGTGCCGATTTTGCCTTTTTGAGTGTCGATGGACTGAAATCCGAGATCGCCGGGAGTAAAATAGAACTTCTCATAAAAATGGGGGTCATAGGGGATGTGCATTTTACGGTATAGCCCCGCTTGTTTACCATCGGTATCAATAATATAGGCACTGTTGTGATAGATGCCCGCCGTACGCTTTTCGAAAAAAGGAACGATGATGACCACGCCTAATTCCGAGGCCAAGGTGCTGAAGGCCGTAAAGGATATCGCGCCCAAAGGCTCCGCGAACGAAAAATTTTCTACGTTCTCGCTCTGACAGAAATAATGGCTGCTATACAATTCGGGAAGGCAAATGACTTCTGCGCCTTGGTTGGCCGATTTTCGGATCCAAGCTATGCATTTTTTACGATTTTCATCCGGAGAATTGTTCAGCTCGAGCTGGATTACCGAAACGGTATAGTTTTTTTTGCCCATAGTTAAATATGCGGTGTTTAACGGCAAAGATATTAAAATGTGGTCGTTCTGAATTTCTGATCTGAAACTAAATCTTCGCACGGTTTTAGGAAAACCAATTTCTTAACGAATGATTTGAAGGAAAAATTAGAGAAAAGGAAATGAATTTGGATGTACCGATACCATTCGGCAGAAAATTATTCTTTCGTAATAATCAAAGTAGCCCTCGACCCCGTCGATAACAACCATTTGTTCGAATAGATGAGATCACCTTTATCGTCGTAGACATCGATCTGTGCGGTGTTCGGGGGGGATGATCCAACGTTCAATGCCTCGAATTCAAAGCGGTTAAAGCCTTCGTCAAGGTCGACATTGATGCCCTTAAAAGATGCGGTCAGCAAAGTATTGGGATCGATTACCCTATCATTGAGCCATATTTTTACCCGGTCTCCGTCTACAAATTCATGGTCTCGACACACGATTCCTACAAATTTGCCACCGCTTTTTACATCGCCGAGATACATATCCGAAAAGTGTTCCCTAGAACCTTCTTTGGGTTCCCTCGGACCTGCTTTCGGATCGATTTTCATTCCTGTCCCCGCTTGAACAAGTTCACGATCCGGCAACATCTTTACCGGATTTCTTTTGTTCATATCCAAATTGATCTCGGGATCGGTATCGATGACGGAAGGTATTTTCAGTGATGTGCCTTTTTGCGGTTCCGCAGTATCATCGATTTTATTGGCAACATCGATTTCCAAAGGTTTTTGGGTAGGAAGATCGGTTTGGCCATACCCAACTGTGGCTCCGATAAAAAAAACGAGAATTGTGAAAAGATAATTTTTTGGCATTTTTTGAGACGATAAAAGACCGGCATAAAGATAACAAATACCCTGCCATGCGAACTTAACTACTTGTTAAAACGCTAAATTCCGAATAATCGTATCCGCAAACCGTTCGTGTCCTTTTTTGGGTTTTGCCTAAATTTACTCAAGAAACCGGATAAAGTTCAAGTGTATGATGATAATTTTATTGTAGGACTATTTTTATATGATAATACGCTTGTTTCTGGCCACAACCTGCCATTCATCGATGATGATTCCCTCGGAAACCACCTGTAAACTATCATATTTCGCAACGGTCGGACAGATGTGCACAGGAAGCGCATAGCAAACATCACCTATGGCAAAGTGCTCTGCATTCGTACACTCGAGCACGAAATGTTCCTCGCTTTGGCCTTTTTGGATGCAATGCTCCATATTCAAAAAATGTACTCTTGGAAAGGGCATTTCAGGGGCGAGGTGTTTATGCCCCAAATCCAAACAGAGTATACTTTTTGCGGGTTTGCTGATAATTCGGGTCAGGAGAACCGCTGCGGGCAAGAAATCCAATTCAGGAAACTGGTCGCCGTAGCCGGCATCCCAAAGTAAGGTGGTGCCTGGACTGGCCTCGACGCCATCCCGTTGGGCATGAAAAGGAAAGGTCGGGGATCCTCCGGCAATAATTCCGTTAATCTTAATTCCTTTGGATTCCAGCGTATTTTTTAAATTGACCACGGATGCAAAAGCGAGGTCGCAGGCTTTTTTCCGTTCCGTGACATCCGTGTTTCGAATGTGCCCGTCGTAAGTATGTAATCCCTTTGCCTCGATGTTCAGATCGGCATCCATTTTACGGTATAGGTATATAGCATTTTCGTCGGGAACAATCCCGGTTCGGTCCATTCCGCAGTTGATATCCATCCAAAGGGAAACAACCGCCCCTCGCGATTCGGACATTTCGGACAAAGCATTCAGCGAGTCCAAATTATCGACAAGCGCGGAAAATTTTGATTCTGGATACGTATCCGCCAAATCAAAAAACCGTTTCATATTAGGCCCGACGGGCTGCATAGCCAAAAGAATATCCGGGGCATTGCACATCGCCAACAACTCTGCCTCGGCGATGGTAGCACATTTGAATTTTCGAATGCCCTGATCTAGCTGCATCTCGACAATTTCCGCCGTTTTATGGGTCTTGATATGCGGGCGAAGCTGTTCCGCGCCCCCGGCCATCTCGACCATAATTCGGATATTGTGCAGTATTCTATCGGGATACACCAACAACGAGGGGGAAACTATATCTTCCGTCTCGGCTATTTCGTACCAGTTTCGATTTTCCATGGATTAGCGATGTAATTCGAACATGGCCTCGATTTCCACGGATATACCTCCGGGAAGCATCATGCCCACGGCACTGCGTACCCCGACCCCGTTCTCGGCCCCGAAAACTTCTGCCATCAGCTCGCTAAAACCGTTGATGACCAAAGGATGGTCCTGAAAATCTGGGGTGCAATTGACCATGCCCAAGGTTTTTACCAA
The DNA here is from genome assembly GCF_041745955.1 of Pricia sp. Classification (NCBI taxonomy): domain Bacteria; kingdom Pseudomonadati; phylum Bacteroidota; class Flavobacteriia; order Flavobacteriales; family Flavobacteriaceae; genus Pricia; species Pricia sp. The sequence goes on along the minus strand of NZ_JBGTHY010000319.1, from coordinate 3,730 downwards.
GCGTTTGATACGGTCGATATCCCCGAAATGGGTCTGAATGGTCGAAAGCATAGTAAGGGCGACCTGGCGGGCACCGGCTTTTCCCTCTTCAAGGATAAGGCTATCACCGACCCGGCCTTTCATCAAGGTTCCATCGGGCAACATCGGCCCTTGGCCGGAGACATATAAAAAGTGGTCTACGATGAGTACAGGTTTGTACAGTCCCGCTGGCGGAGGTGCGGGCGGCAAAATCAGGCGGAGTTCTTCGATTCTTTGGGAAATGGGTTTCATATAGCGTTCTTTTAACAGGGTTAGTTACAAAAGAACGAATTTTTTGTCAAATCGCTGAACTATGATATATTATGCATCCTACCCCACAAACTGCTCCAAGACCAGCACCCCGATCAGCCCCATAACGCCCACGGTCGTTTCCATGACCGTCCACGTGCGGAGGGTATCCTTTATCGAGAGGTTGAAGTACTCCTTATAGAGCCAAAACCCGCCATCGTTGACATGGGATAGCATCAGGCTTCCAGATCCAATGGCCAATACCATGAGTTCGGGACTGACACCCGTATTCGCGATCAAAGGAAGTGCAATACCCGCAGCGGTAAGTCCCGCGACGGTCGCCGATCCGACACAGACCCGGATAACGGTGGCGATAAGCCAGGCCAAGACCAAAGGTGATAGGGTAGACCCTTTGAGCATATCGCCAATGTATTCGCTTACCCCGCTATCGATAAGAACCTCCTTTAGGGCCCCTGCTCCTGCGATAATGAGCAAGACCATGGTAATACCCGATACGGCACTGCCCACCGAATCCATCACTTCCTTCATCTCTTTGCCACGGGCGAGTCCCAAGGTGTAAATCGCGACCAAGACGGATATCAACATGGCAATAACAGGGTCTCCCAACACATCGGTTGTTTTTCTGAGGATATTTTCTTCGGGAAGAATTAGCGCCACGATCGATGCCAGTCCGATTAAAATAACGGGCAATAAGGCCGTAAGGATGCTGTTCAAGGTACCCGGCATTTCTTCGTCCGTCAAAACTTTCGGGTTCATAAACTCCTTTAGGGGAGAGGCCTCAACGTTTTTAATGGTCCTCGAAAAAAGAGGCCCGGCAACGATAATAGCGGGAATTGCGATGACGATTCCGTACAGCAAGGTCTTGCCGATATTGGCGTCGAACATGATCGCTATGCCCGTGGGGGCGGGATGCGGTGGGAGATAACCGTGGGTCACGGACAACGAGGCCAACATAGGAAGCCCGACATAGATCAGGTTAAGCCCCGTAGCGGCGGCAACGGTGAAGACCAGCGGCACCAATATCACGAACCCGACCGTGTAGAACATGGGAATACCAACTATAAAACCGGTAAGCACAACGGCCCATTGTATGTTCTTTTTGCCAAATTTCCCTACCAATTGCGTAGTAATCCGTTGTGCGGCCCCGCTATCGGCGACCAATTTGCCCAGCATAGCCCCCAAGCCCAAGATCAATATCAGATAGCCCAAGGTATTGCCTATTCCGTTTTGTATCGACTTAATGGTGGTCAAAAAATCCATCCCCTCCGCGACCCCGACCAAAAGGGAAACGATAATAAATGCGATAAAGGCATTGAGCTTAAAACGGGCGATCAGAATAAAAAGCAGGATAATTCCGGCAATGACAATGGCGAGCGGCATAGGGCGGTTTGTTTCGTCTAAGATACTAAAATCGGGAATATGGACGAAGCATGTATTTCAGGGCACTTCTATCCATTGTTAAATGCCGAGAACGACCTTAGCGATCCAAAAATAGATCAGGATGCCAAAAATATCGTTACTAGTAGTAATAAAAGGACCTGTGGCAATTGCTGGGTCTATGTTTCTTTTGTGAAGGAACAAAGGGATAAAGGTGCCGATGAAACCCGCTACCAAAATCACGGCGATCAATGAAAGGGAGATGGCCAAGGCGGTCAGGAAATCACCTTTCCAGAGCCAGGTGAACAACAGCAGCGCAGCGGCCAATAGTGTGCCGTTCATGAGGGCCAGGAGCATTTCTTTGATCAAGCGGTTTCCCACGCTCCCTTTCAGGTCGTCGTTGGCCAACCCTTGAACGATAATGGCACTTGATTGTACCCCGACGTTACCGGCCATGGCCGCAATTAATGGTGTAAAGAAGAATAAAATGGCATGTTTGCTGATCATTTCCTCGAACCCGCCCATGATGGCCGCTGCGCCGACACCGCCTATCAGGCCCAAAAAAAGCCATGGCAGGCGCGCGCGCGTCAGTTGCCAGATGCTGTCATCGGCCTCGACATCTTGCGAAATACCCGCCGCCATCTGATAATCTTTATCGGCCTCTTCGCGAATAACGTCCACAATATCGTCGATGGTGATCCGGCCTACGAGCCGTCCGATCTCGTCGACTACGGGAATGGCCTCCAAATCGTATTTGCTCATGATTTTGGCCACTTCTTCGGGTTTTTCGTTGACCCCGACCCGGTCTACCTTCGGAATATAGATATCCTTAATATGTGTGGTAGTCGAAGTGGTCAGCAAATCCTTAAGTGAAAGGCGCCCCATCAACTTATCCTCGGCATCCACGACGTAGATGGAATGTACGCGGGTTACGTTCTCGGCCTGTGCCCGCATTTCCTTTACGCAGGTCAGCACGTTCCAATCTTCCTTTACTTTCACGAGTTCCTTGGCCATGAGTCCGCCCGCCGTGTATTCGTCGTATCGGAGCAGGTCGACGATGTCCCTGGCGTGTTCCCGATCTTGAATTTCCGAAATGACCTCTTGAATGATGTCGTTGGGAAGTTCCCCTACGATATCGGCCGCATCATCGGTATCTAGCTCTCCTAGCTCTTCGGCGATTTCCTTGGCGGAAAGGTTGCCGAGAATACCTTCCCTGACATCATCGTCCAACTCGGTAAGTACATCGGAAGTCTTATCGCTTTCGAGTAGTTTGATGATATAGGTGGCCTCATCCTCGTCAAGTTCATCGATGATTTCTGCGACATCGGCATAGTGTAGGTCTTCCATCAGGGCGACGAGGTCGGTGTCCCTTTGGTTTTCGATCAGCTGTTCGATCTCGGTTACGAGTTCTTCTGTAAGTTTGAACGGTGTCATGCTTTGGACTTTTCCTTATTGGAAAATCTGCGCAAAGCTAAAGAAAAGTTTACACTTCGACTGCACTCGGCACAAGTGAGTTTAGCCGTTTTTGGGTTTATTTTGAGATATGTGGGCGTAGGAATCTAAACGTCCAGTTCTTGCTGTATTTTCTTGGTCAATAGGATAAAATCCCCGACACTTAATTGCTCTGGCCGCAAGTCGAAAAGGGCGTCTTCCCTGAGCGCATCCGAAAGATCAAACGATTTCAGGCTATTTCGGATGGTTTTCCGCCGGTGATTAAAGGCCGCTTTTACAATCCGGAAGAATAGTTTCTCGTCGCATGGCAACGTGAAATCAGTTTTCCGGACGAGCCGTAGCACTCCGGATTGCACTTTAGGCGGCGGATCGAATATCTGCGGATGCACCGTGAATAGGTATTCGGCGTCGTAAAAGGCCTGTACGAGAACGGACAATATGCCGTAGGCTTTGCTTCCTTCCTTTTCACAGATACGTTGCGCCACCTCTTTTTGGAACATGCCTGAAAATTCGGGAACCTGTTCCTTCATTTCCAGCATTTTAAAAACGATCTGTGTAGAGATGTTGTAGGGAAAGTTTCCCGTAATGGCGAAGGGCTCGTCTCCGAAAAGTT
>NZ_JBGTHY010000318.1:0-22000 GCF_041745955.1 Pricia sp. | reverse complement strand
AAAGCCGGGGTCGTCGGTAGAGGGGGTAAACGATATTCCTTTCTCCGGCAAGACATCGGCTGCCTCAGGTGGCAGCAATGGATATCGCAACAGAACAATGTCATCCCCCGTCAATTCCAGTCCTGCCACTTCGCTGTTTCCCTCGTCCGTATAACTGGCGTGTAACAAATAAGAACCCATCTCGAACGGAATTGAGTAAAATCTGGCCAACCTACCTCCCGTCGCAGAAGGTTCATAGGCTCTAGTTTTGAATTCACCCTCGATTGGTAATGCCTCTTTCCCTTCTTCGGAAATGGAAAGGTCAAGAATGTAGTCTATGATCGGTAGAATTTCTGTTTCGGTAAGCATAGGATGTGGCGGCATTGGTGTAGCAGCCCCCTCCCATTTGCCGCTACTGCCTTCAATGATACTACTGGATAATTTTTCAAAAACTGCCGTATCTTCCTTGTATCTCTGTGCGATATCCATGAAAGAAGGACCAACAAGTTGCTCGTCCGTACGGTGGCAGGCTATGCAATTATTCTCAGTGATCAAGGATTTTGCCTGAAGGTGACGGACATCAACATCCGGTCGGATTTTACCTTCAGCCTTAAATACCGACAGCTGTTCAAAAGTCATTCCTGAAGGAATGTATTCTGCGGTCACGGACATTTCATCCGGTTCAATGCCATCATCCTGCAAGCTCCCATCCTTCTGATCACTCACCCGTACTTTATATTCTATCGTCTTACCCGGAAAATAGAAAGACTGGTTTCCTTTGACAATATCAAAATCAACTATCGGGCGCTCATTCCCGGCTAGAATCTCTAAGGTATCGGTATCGCTTGCCCCTGTTGGATCGCTCACTGTTAGTACTGCATTATATTTTCCAGTTTGTTTGATGGAAACTACAGGATTCTGTTGTGCGTATATTTCCGCCTCCCCACCGGCAGCAGGCTCTATTGCCCAACTATAATCCAAATCGTCCCCGTCGAAGTCTTTTGAATCATGAGATAAGCGAACCTGAAGGGGCATATTACCTGTCAGAGGTTCAGCATTAGCAATGGCAATGGGTGCGCGATTCCCTGCGTTGTACCTGATCTTCGATAAGCGACCCTGGTTGCCTGTACCATATTCAATTAAATAAAGATCACCGGAAGGACCAAAATCCATATCGAGCGGTTGCTTATGGGAAAGTTGTTCGAGAGGGACCAATGGTTCTATCGATTGAACTTTGGTTCGCTCTTCATTCATTGATATGACCATGATCCAATTACGGACGTAGTCGGTCACCAGCCATTTTCCTTCATAATAATCGGGAAATACGCGTGGCGCATCCGGATCGAAATCTGCCGCCCTAAAAATGGGGCCACCCACTGCGGACCGGGCAGCACTGCCCAATATGGGCCATTCCTCAGAAACCTTGTACGGATAGGCTATTAACGCCGGCTTTGCGCGAGGAAGTTTTCGCAGTCCGGTATTGTTAGGGGAATCATTAATGGGAGCTTCCGGATCGAAATAAGACATAGGCATAAAAGTACCGGTGGCGTAATCATACCTGTTGTAGGGCCGATTGTTACCAATAATAAAAGGCCATCCATAATTACCTGCTTCTCTGGCAACATTGAACTCGTCAAAACCCATTGGACCGGATTGCTTGGAATCGACCCCTGCATCAGGTCCCACCTCTCCCCAGTGAAGATATCCGGTTTCTGAATCTATGGATAGGCGCCATGGGTTCCGGTCGCCCATCACAAAAATTTCAGGCTTGGTCTTAGGGGTCCCTTCCAGAAACAAATTTCCTTCCGGGATGGCATAACTCCCATCAGGCTGCGGGCGAATCCGCAAAATAGATCCACGAAGATCATTTGTATTGCCGGCCGTACGGGCTGCATCCTCGCCGCGACCGCCTGGATTTGCGAAGGCTAAGGGTGAATATTGCGTAGCCTGTGAATCACCTCCAATGGAAAGATAAAGGTTTCCATCCCCGTCCCAGGCCATTCCACCGCCAAAGTGACGGGAATCTGGATATTCCCACGGTACCCGAAGCAACACGACTTCAGAGTCCATAACAATCTTGTCATCGGCATTAAGGGTAAAACGGGACAATCGTATTATTTCACCGTTATCCTCATAGGCTGAATAGTATAGATATAGCTGCCGGGTCTGCTCAAAATTCTTATCGAGGAGGAAACCGATTAACCCGGGCGCGGGGCTTATTGCAATAGGCATTTCCGCAAGTACTTCAACTTCTCCCGAAAATTCGTTTACTCTTTTAAAAGACCCTTTCCTTTCAATCCAGTATACCTGGCCTTGCCCATCAAATTCCGCCTGTAAGGGTTCATCCAGCCCATCTACCAATACTTCCCGTACAAAGCGAGTAGGATCAGGTTTAACTGAATCTGTTCCTTTTTCAAATTGAGTTTCACCTTCCGAACATCCTGAAATCACTGCTAATAGCAGAAAAATAAAAAGGAACCTACTGTTCAACAAATTGTTGTTTAAAGTTATTATAGTTTTTACACCATCTGTTTTGAAAAAATTAAGGCACTAATCAAAATTAGAAGGATTAAAAATAACTAAGACCGTCTATACTTTCTTATCTTGACCTCAAGAACCGTAAAACGACGACCGATGAGACGACTAAGTTCGGAAAATTTTTCATTTTTTCCGAATTGTCATGCACGCCCCTATGAAAAATCCGCGAAGGGCTATATCTCCTTTTTCAATGCCAAGGGGTTCTATTTCGTAAAGGGATAGGAGGGGTTTGAGGCCAATCGATTTATACCGAATAATAGGACAGGTTATACTTTGGCGAAAAAAACAACCCAGTATTTGAGTTCAATTACGGATTTGAACAAGACATTAAAAGAACAACAACCTTTGATTAATGGCCTAATAGCAGATGGAATGAACAACCTTAATAACCTTTGGGCGGGGCATCTGATAGAAAGGGGGATGTACGATAGGGTCGCCTTATGCTGATCGAGGTAAAAGTATATTCCAACCTGCATCTGGAGATGGTGCAACACCATAAGGATAAGGGACTTCGCCAGAGCATTGTTCAATTATCTCAAAAGCAATTCAGTGTGCAGAGGAGCCGCTTGCTCAGAAAAGACGTTTATGCCATCAGTTCGTTATTGGGCGGAGACGGCAAGAAAACCGAAGAAGTTTATAACGGTTTCAAGGATGAGTTTACTGATTGGTCGAAATTCAAGAAGAAAAGGAAGGGTATAAGGTACTAGGAGTAAAACCTATAGACGCATTTGGATATGGGATTCTGCGTCCTATCGGGCGCTTTTTTGTGGATAGGGGGGAAGAAAGAAAAACAAGCATTTTTACTGAATAGCATAAAATTGTTGCATGTACAAGAGCAACTTAGTCAAAAAACGGTTGGATTCAGTTTGAATTTACATAAAATCAGTAAATCTAGCTGAGTAGGGAACAAAACCAACAAAACTGTTTTAGGAATGTTCTAGAAAGAAAATCAAGAGACAGACATTTTTTCTCGAATGTTTTATCGCCATAGCCCGTTTTGAATAGATTTAGACTGTTATTCCTAAGTTTCATAAGTCTTCTAAAGAGCTAGAATGTTGTACATATGTTGTACAGTTGAAATAAAAAAAGCCTCTCAGTTTCCTGAAAGGCTTGATTTTCCTAGTAGCGGGGACTGGACTCGAACCAGCGACCTTCGGGTTATGAGCCCGACGAGCTACCTACTGCTCTACCCCGCGATGGGTGTCTCCTCACTTGTCTTTACGACTTCGAAACATAACCTCCGACGAGAATATCGAAAACGCTATTTGCGCTAACGGACGGCAAATATACAACGGTTTTTTAAGTAAATCAAATTTGTTGGCAAAGATTATTTTATAAGCCCGGCCCTCAAAAACCCCCAAATTCCATACCTTCGGCGTTTTGATTTTATGAAAGCCATAAACGACTTCATTGCATCCCTTTTACCCTATACCGAGTGGCCCATGTTTTTGTTGCTGATCGGTGGAGGAATTTTCCTGGTCATCTATTCCAAATTTCTGCCCTATCGTTTTTTCGGGCACGCCATTGCGATTACAGCGGGAAAATACGATGATAAAAACGCAGAAGGCGATGTAAGCTCCTTTCAGGCCCTTTCGGCTGCGGTGGCCGCAACCGTTGGTTTGGGCAATATTTCGGGGGTGGCCATTGCCATTCATGATGGAGGGCCCGGCGTGGTGTTCTGGATCTGGATGACGGCCATCATCGGCATGTGCATAAAGTTTTATTCCTGTAGCCTTGCCATAATGTTCCGCACTACGGATAAAGATGGAAAACTTCAAGGCGGGCCCATGTTCTACATCACCAAAGGACTGGGGCCAAAAGCAAAACCCTTGGCTATTTTCTTCGCAGTGTGCGGCCTGTTCGGATTCCTGGGCGTTTTCACCGCAAACCAATTCACCGAAACTTTTATGAGCGTGGTGGAACCGTCGCGCACGCTGTTCGAAATGAGCGAGATGAACTGGAAATGGACGGTTGGCATCGTTCTGGCCATCATTACGTCCTTTGTGATTTTTGGGGGATTGAACAAAATTGCCAAAGTGGCCTCTGCCCTGGTGCCTTTTATGGTTGGGGTATATTTGGTGGCGGTGGTTATCGTTATGGTATTGAATTCCTCACAGATATTACCCTCCTTAATGATGATAATTACCGAGGCCTGGAATTTTAAGACCGTAGTTACCGGCGGTTTTTGGGGCTTGGTCATCATCGGTATCCGCCGTGCCATGTTCTCGAACGAGGCCGGTCTGGGCAGCGCGCCAATGTATCACGGGCAGTCAAAGACCGATAATCCCATTAAAGAAGGACTAGTGGCGATGTTGGGCCCTTTTATTGATACCATTTTGGTCTGCAGTTTTACGGCTATCGTCATTATTTTGAGCGGTGCGTATCTTGAGGATTCGAGCGGAATTGTAATGACTTTATCGGCCTTTGAGACCACTCTTTTTGGCTGGGGTGACGATTTATTGATGATTATCGTGACTGCTTTTGCGCTGTCGACCCTTTTCACTTATTCGTACTATGGAGTGAAATGCCTATCCTTTTTAACAACGCCGAAAATTGGAAAGTTCTACAATTGGTATTTTGTGATCATGATCGTTTTCGCGGCGGTGGCTTCCTTGGAACTGGTAAAGAACCTGATCGATCTTTCCTATGCGCTGATGGTTATACCCAATATGATTGCCGTACTTTTGTTGGCTCCTAAGGTGAATGTGGCGGCAAATGAATACTTCTCAAAATTGAAAGATGGGCGAACATAAGGCAGGCTTTGTAAATATTATCGGAAATCCCAATGTGGGCAAGTCCACTTTGATGAACGCTTTTGTGGGCGAAAAACTCTCAATAATCACATCGAAGGCGCAGACCACGAGACATCGTATTTTGGGAATTGTCAATGGGGATGATTTTCAAATGATCCTTTCGGATACCCCGGGCATCATCAAACCGGCCTACGAGCTCCAGGCGAATATGATGGATTTTGTGAAGTCCGCCTTCGAGGATGCCGATGTTTTGCTCTACATGGTCGAGATAGGAGAAAAGGCCTTAAAGGATGAACATTTTTTCGAGAAAATAAAAAACAGTAAAACTCCTGTCTTGCTGCTGCTTAACAAGGTGGATACCGCCGACCAAGAACTTCTGGAAGATCAGGCGCAATATTGGCAAGAACTGTTGCCAACTGTCGAACTGCATCCCATTTCCGCCTTGACCAATTTCAATATCAAGAATGTTTTTGAAAGGATAGTCGAGCTGCTTCCCGAAAGTCCGGCGTTTTATCCAAAGGACCAATTGACCGATAAACCGGAACGTTTTTTTGTCAATGAGACCATCCGCGAGAAAATACTTATCCATTATAAAAAGGAAATCCCATACGCCGTAGAAATCGAGACCGAGGAATTTTTTGAGGACGATGATATTATCCGGATGCGGTCGGTCATTATGGTCGAGCGTGAATCCCAAAAGGGAATTATTATCGGTCATAAGGGCGGCGCCTTGAAAAGAGTAGGGGTGGAGGCCCGAAAAGACCTGGAAAAATTCTTCGGTAAACAGGTGCATATCGAGCTTTATGTCAAAGTGAACAAGAATTGGAGAAGCGATGCCCGACAATTAAGGCGGTTTGGGTACAATGGTTAATGACCTTAGACCTCTGTCATCCCAAGAAGTAGTGCTAGCGGTTGAAGCGGTTTGGATACAACGGTTGATTCAATAGCGGTAACTAAACTTCTCAACTCCCAAACCAAAATAAACCCTACTTTTGCACTTCCAAAAAAACAAACAACATGAGCGCTATCGTAGCCATTGTAGGAAGGCCGAACGTGGGGAAATCCACTTTTTTTAACCGATTGATCCAACGCCGTGAGGCCATTGTCGATGCCGTCAGCGGAGTCACCCGTGACCGTCACTATGGAAAGAGCGACTGGAACGGTCGGGAATTCTCCCTGATAGACACTGGTGGTTATGTGGTGGGGAGTGACGATATCTTCGAACAGCAAATCGATATACAGGTCGAACTTGCCATCGATGAGGCCGATGCCATCATTTTTATGGTAGATGTGGAGACCGGCGTAACCGGTATGGACGAAGATGTCGCCAAACTGTTGCGCCGTGTAGATAAACCCGTTTTTTTGGTCATCAACAAGGTCGATAACGCCACACGTGCCCAAGATGCCGTAGAATTCTATGCCTTGGGATTAGGGGAATATTACACACTTTCGAGCATCAACGGGAGCGGTACGGGCGAATTGTTGGATGCGCTAATCGAAGTGCTTCCCGAAAAGGAAAATGAGGAGAGCGAACTGCCCCGATTCGCCGTTGTCGGAAGACCAAATGCCGGAAAATCCTCTTTTATTAATGCCCTTCTCGGCAAGGAACGCTATATAGTAACGGATATCGCCGGAACCACTCGTGATAGCATGGATACGAAATACAACCGGTTCGGCTTCGATTTCAACCTTGTCGATACCGCTGGTATCCGCAGAAAGGCGAAGGTCAAGGAGAATTTGGAATTCTATTCCGTAATGCGTTCCGTTCGGGCCATCGAGCATAGCGATGTCTGTCTAATTCTGTTCGACGCTACAAGGGGTTTCGACGGACAGGTAGCGAATATTTTCTGGCTGGCGCAGCGTAATAACAAAGGGATAGTAATCTTGGTCAACAAATGGGATTTGGTCGAGGAGAAGGAGACCAATACGATGAAAAAGTATATTCAGGACATCAAAGAAGTCTGCGAACCCTTTGTCGACGTACCGATCATCTTTATTTCAACCTTGACCAAACAGCGTATCCATAAAGCCATAGAAACGGCTGTTGCCGTCTACGAAAACCGCTCGAAAAAAATCAAGACCCGCAAGCTGAACGATGTACTGCTTCCGATTATACAGCACACCCCGCCACCTGCCTATAAGGATAAATATGTAAAAATCAAGTACATTACCCAATTGCCGACACCCTATCCGCAGTTTGCCTTCTTCTGTAACCTGCCCCAGTACGTACGGGACCCCTACAGGCGATTTTTGGAGAACAAACTGCGCGAGAACTTTGATTTTACGGGGGTGCCGGTCACTATCTTTATGCGCAAAAAATAGGGGGGGTATGCGTCTCCAAAGGAATATGAAGTAGCCAAATACCCGTTATTTGACAATTCTTTGGATAAACATAGTGCCATCGACTGGAACCCAAAAATATCCATTATTGGTAGTTCGGCTTGAACCTACCACCCCCCGGAAGCGCCCCCGCCCCCAAAGCCGCCCCCTCCAAAACCGCCACTGAATCCGCCGCCTCCACCGAAGCCGCCACCCCGGCCGCCAAAGCCTCCGGAACCGCTACTGCGGCCCATGTTGCTGAGAATGATCATATCCCAAATATCGAATCCGCCGGAACGTTTTCCGCCGTTTCGGCCACCGCCCCTGCGATTTTTTCGCGATAGGATGATTAGAATAATAAAGAAGATAATTACGGGCAAGATCGAACTGAAAGGAAAACCGCCACCATCGTCATCAAAAGTACGTTCTTCTTCGAATTCTCCGTTCAAAACCTGAAATAGGGCATCGGCCCCGTCGTTCAATCCACCGTAGTAGTCATCCTGTTTGAACTGCGGTAGGATGACGTTCTCGATAATCCGTTTGGACATCGCATCGGTCAGGTTACCTTCCGTGCCATAGCCGGTATTGATAGCGATACGTCTGTCGTCCCTGGCCAAGAGCACCAAGACTCCGTTGTCTTTATCCGATTGGCCAATGCCCCATTTTTGGCCCCATTGCGCTCCAAGATAATTGATATTTTCCCCTTCCGTCGAACTGATGATGGCCACAACGATCTGCGTCGAAGTACTGTCCGAATAGCGGATCAGCTTTTGTTCCAAAGCTTTTTCCTGACCATCGGGCAGCAGATCGATATAATCGTAGACGCTGGTTTCCTTTACAGGTTTATCGGGAATCTGGAATTGGGCAAAAACACATCCACAAACAAAAAGAAACAATGCTAAAATGCTAGCCTTTCGATACCTCATCGCTCAGTTCGTTTATATCGCCCTGTTGCCATGGGAAATGGGTCCGTAGTTCTTTTCCGGCTTTTAATATGCCGTCAATGATGCCCTGTTTGAAGTCGTTTTTCTTGAATTGTGCCTGAATGGCGTCGCGGGTGGAATCCCAAAAATCGTCGGGCACTACCTTATCGATGCCCCGGCCGCCGTAGATAGCGAATTTTCTATCGTTTACCGCCAAGTAGATGAGCACGCCGTTTTCTGCTTTGGTGTTGCCCATCTTGAGCATTTGGAATACCTCCTTGGCCCTTTCGATAGGCTCAAGGCGCGTGTGCGCTTCGATATGGACACGGATTTCCCCAGAAGTATTTTTCTCCGCGTCGAGAATGGCCTTTACGATATCCTGTTCTTCTTCCTTCGACAAAAAATCCTCAACTTTCGACATAGAATTTATTTAAGAATCATTCAAAGTCGAAATCTACATCCGGTGCATTTTCAGAGCCTGGATCAGCATTGTAGCGGGCCATTTCCTCAAAACCGAACATGCCGGCCAAAAGTTTTCCGGGGAATTTTGTGGTATGTACATCGTAAACATTCACTTTTTCGTTGAATCGATCGCGGGCGACGTTGATACGGTTTTCGGTACCTTCCAATTGGGACTGTAGTTCCAGAAAGTTTTGGTTGGCTTTCAGTTCGGGATACCGTTCAACGACCACCATCAACTTGCTCAGGGCACCTGTGAGTCCACTTTGCGCCTGTTGAAAGGCTTCCATGTTCTCGGGCGTCAAGTTGCCGGCGTCAATGGTGGTCGAGGTAGCTTTCGCCCTTGCCTCGATGACATCGGTCAGGGTTCCCCGCTCGAAATCGGCGGCGCCCTGTACGGTCTTGACCAAATTGCCTATCAGATCGTTTCTACGCTGATAAGAACTTTCTACGTTCGACCAAGCAGTTTTGGCATCGGCCTCAAGTTCGACCGCGGTGTTGTTAAAGCCAACGCCCCATCGGTAGAGGCCGAAGGCGATAACGCCTATGATAATCAATGCAATTAATCCTTTTTTCATGTTTGTGTGTATTGGGTAGAGACGCGATGCATCGCATCTGAACAGGTTGTTGGTTATTTAGCGCGATGCACCGCGTAAATCAGATTTGTTCCTTCATCTTGACCAACTCGGCCTTTACGCGTTCTAGTTTATCGATGATCTCAAAGTTTTGGAGTGTTTTTTGACGATTTTCCCTGAGATGTATCTTGGCGCCCTCCAGCGTAAAACCGCGTTCCTTGACCAAATGGAAAATAAGTTTTAGGTTATCGATATCCTGTGGAGTAAACTTTCGGTTGCCCTTGGCGTTTTTCTTGGGTTTCAGGGCATCGAACTCTTTTTCCCAGAAGCGGATGAGCGAAGTGTTGACATCGAAGGCCTTGGCGACCTCGCCGATTCCGTAATAGCGTTTTTCGGGAAGTTCTATCTGCATCTTAATCTAGGGATTGATTCTCTTGTTGGGCATGTTTCAGCATGTTCTCAAATTCCTTCGCGGTCAAACTGCCGTAATAAAAATTGATTGGGTTGATACGGTCCTCGTCTTTCCACACCTCGTAATGCACGTGCGGTGCTTCTGACCTGCCTGTGCTACCGACAAAACCGACCAAGTCGCCGCGCTTGACCTTTTGCCCTCTTTTAACGTTGTACTCGCTCATGTGGCCGTAAAGGGTCATGTACCCGTACCCGTGGTCGATGCGGATATGCTTGCCGTAACCGGAGGAATTATTGTCCGCCCGGGTCACTTTTCCGTCTCCCGTTGCATAGATCGGCGTTCCTTTCTTGGCCGAGAAATCCATTCCGCGGTGCATCTTTCGGGCTTTAGTGAAGGGGTCGGTACGCCAGCCGTAGCCGGAAGCCATGTGTTTCAAATCTTCGTTCCGCACGGGTTGAATGGCGGGTATGGCCATCAAGAGTTTTTCCTTTTCAGCGGCCAGAGCGGTGATTTCGTCAAGGGATTTGGACTGTATCGCCATCTGTTTTTTGATAATATCAAGTCGTTTGGTAGTGGCAATCACCATGTCGGAATTGTTGAAGCCTTCAAGCGATTTGTAGCGGTTTACGCCCCCAAAACCGGCTCGTCTTTGTTCTTCGGGAATAGGATTCGCCTCGAAATATAAACGATAAATGTTGTTGTCGCGGTCCTCGATATTGGTCAATACCTCTTCGATCTGTCCCATTTTACGGTTCAAAAGCTCGAACTGTAGTTCATAATTGTTTACCTCGCGCTGCAAAGAAAGTTCCCGCGGCGTATTGATAAGGTTCGTGTTCATTAAAAGGATAAGTGCGAGCAGCCCAAAGAAAAATGATCCCAGGATAAAAAATGCGATATTGCGATAACGCCGCGATTTTTTCGGCTCTATCTTTCGGTACGAAAGCGTATCGGGATCGTAATAGTACTTTACTTTAGACATAGTTGTTAGTATTCTCCCACCAATTGGAAATTCGGGCTTTTGTATCTTTCTTTTTCCTTTTGCGGGCGTTAAAATTTTAAACCGTAGCTTAGGCTATGCTTGAAAATTTGCATGGGCAAAGAAAAAAATAAAATATCCAAAACTCCCGAATTTCCAAATGGCAGGAGTATATCCTATTTTTGCGGTGTTTCATCAATCTTACAAATATAAAAATTGTTTCCTTTAAAACGGAACTATTTGCATAACCTTATATTTTTCAATGAATTCCAAAGAAACTAGACAAAAATTCCTAAATTTTTTTAAGGAAAAAGACCACAAAATTGTAGCCTCGGCACCCATGGTCATCAAAGATGATCCGACCCTGCTGTTCACAAATGCGGGAATGAACCAGTTCAAGGAGTTCTTTTTAGGGAATAGTATTGCCAAGAATACAAGGGTCACCGATACCCAGAAGTGCCTAAGGGTCAGCGGAAAACACAACGATTTAGAGGAAGTCGGGAAGGATACCTATCACCATACCATGTTCGAGATGTTGGGCAATTGGAGTTTCGGCGATTACTTTAAAAAGGAGGCCATCCAATGGGCGTGGGAATTGTTGACCGAGGAGTTCGAAATAGATACGGAAAGCCTCTATGTTTCCGTTTTCGAGGGAAGCATTGAGGATGGCCTGGCTATGGACAAGGAAGCCTTCGACCTTTGGAAGTCCATCGTACCCGAAGACCGCATCCTCTTAGGTAATAAAAGGGATAATTTTTGGGAAATGGGCGATCAAGGTCCCTGTGGCCCCTGTTCCGAAATACATGTGGATATCCGTTCGGATGCCGAGAAAGCGAAGGTTTCCGGGGCGTCATTGGTCAACCGGGACCATCCGCAAGTGGTCGAGATCTGGAACCTGGTCTTTATGCAGTACAACCGCAAGGCGGACGGAACCCTTGAAAACCTGCCCGCGAAACACGTCGATACCGGTATGGGTTTTGAACGTCTGTGCATGGTTTTACAAGGGAAGAAATCGAACTACGATACCGATGTGTTCACGCCGATCATTCGCGAAATTGAGCAGATAACCAATTCCAAATATGGAAAACAAGAAGAAACGGATATTGCCATCCGGGTCATTTCGGATCACATCCGCGCTGTGTCTTTTTCCATCGCCGATGGACAATTACCGAGCAATACCGGTGCCGGCTATGTCATCCGTCGGATTTTACGTCGGGCGGTGCGTTACGGTTTTACTTTTTTGGATACCAAAGGCCCGTTTATGTTCCGATTGGTCCACGTGCTGACCGATACCATGGGCGATGCTTTTCCCGAACTGAAGGAGCAGCGGCAATTGATCGAAAATGTCATAAAGGAAGAAGAACATTCCTTTTTAAATACCTTGGAGCAAGGCTTGGTCTTGCTAGACCAGGTTGTAGCCGGTACCAAAGGTAAGGAAGTCGAGGGCCGAAAAGCCTTTGAACTCTATGATACCTATGGATTTCCGGTAGATCTTACGGCCTTGATTTTACAGGAAAAGGGATATGCTTTGGATGAAAAGGGCTTTGAAACCGCCATGCAAGAGCAGAAAGATCGTTCGAAATCCGCTTCAAAAACCACCAAGGAAGATTGGACGGTGCTGTCGGACGACCCGGAACAGGAATTTATTGGCTACGATTATTTGGAAGCCCAGGTCAAGCTGGTGAAATATCGAAAGATAACTTCCAAAAAGGACGGCGTGCAGTTTCAAATCGTTTTTAATCTGACCCCGTTCTATCCCGAAGGTGGTGGCCAAGTAGGCGATAAGGGCCATTTAGAATTCCCCAATGGCGATCTCATCTCTATTGTGGATACGAAAAAGGAGAACAATGAAATCGTCCATTTCACTACAAGCCTGCCTAAAAATACGGGCGAGACCTTTAAGGCCGAAGTCGATGCTGCCCAACGGCGGCGTACCGAGGCCAACCATACCGCGACGCATTTGTTGCACCAGGCCCTTCGGGAGGTTTTGGGCACCCATGTCGAGCAAAAAGGCTCCGCGGTACACTCCAAATACATGCGTTTCGATTTTTCGCACTTCGCTAAAATGACCGCTGACGAATTGCAAGCAGTCGAACATTTTGTAAATGCCCGTATCATCGGACAATTACCTTTCGAAGAAAACAGGAACGTACCCATGGAAAGAGCCTTGGAAGAAGGTGCTATGGCCCTTTTCGGCGAAAAATACGGCGATGCGGTACGAACTGTCCGTTTTGGGAAATCCATCGAGCTTTGTGGCGGCACCCATGTCAAGAATACGGGCGATATTTGGTATTTTAAGATCCGTTCAGAAGGTGCCGTAGCAGCGGGTATCCGTCGTATCGAGGCGATAACCTCCGATGCGGTGAGGGATTTTTATGAGGAAAACGACCGCAAGCTCTCCGAGATCAAGAGTAAACTGAATAATGCGCAAGACCCGATAAGGGCCGTGGAATCGCTACAGGAAGAAAATGCCACGCTCAAAAAGGAGATCGAAAGCTTGTTGAAGGACAAGGCCAAAAACCTAAAAGGAGAGCTGCAAAGCGAACTCGAAGACCTCAAAGGCATCCAGTTCCTAGCCAAAAAAGTCGATTTAGATGCCAGTGGTATTAAAGATCTGTGTTTCGAAATGGGCAATAATCGGGATAACCTTTTTCTGCTGTTCGGAACCGAGCAGAACGGCAAGGCCCTGTTGTCTTGCTACATTTCCAAAAAATTGGTTGCCGAAAAGGATCTGAATGCGGGAACCATCGTCCGCGAACTCGGCAAATACATTCAAGGCGGCGGTGGCGGGCAGCCGTTCTTTGCGACCGCCGGGGGTAAGAATCCCAGTGGGATTGAAGAGGCTTTAGGGAAGGCGAGGGAGTATGTCGATTAGCCGAGACTGAGACCCGAAAGTTTCCGCCTACCGCGGGAAACCTTGCGGCTCAAATAGAAAAAACCAAAACATGAAACTCCAAACCCAAATTCCTTTAAAAAAAGCGGAAAACCAAATCGGTTACGACAGCGGATTAGTGCTGTTAGGTTCCTGTTTTGTGAAGAACATGGGCAGGAAATTTGAGTATTTCAAGTTCCGTCAGCTTCAGAATCCGTTCGGCATCCTCTTTCATCCGTTGGCTATCGAACAATTGATTTCGGGGGCCATTCGGGATGAATCCTATTCCGAAACCGATATTTTTTATCTGAACGGGCTTTGGCACTGCTTTGATGCGCACTCCAATCTGAGCGACGCATCCGAAGACAATCTCCTAAAAAAGCTGAACGACGGCCTAGAAGCCACACGTTCAAAGCTAGATACTGCATCCCATATCATCATTACCCTCGGAACGGCTTGGGTTTACCAGCATTCCGCATCCGGCGGTGTCGTAGCCAATTGCCATAAAGTGCCGCAAAGGGAATTTTCAAAAGAATTAATGCCTATCCCCGAAATAGTGAACAGTTTGGGGCGTACCATCAAACTCGTACGATCGGTCAACCCTAGCGTTCAATTGATTTTCACCATTTCCCCGGTTCGCCATTTGAAGGACGGATTCGTCGAAAACCAATGGAGCAAGGCGCATCTTATCTCCGCTGTACAACAAATCTGTCACCATTCCGAAGAGGTAATGGCCGACCGGGCAGAGGGGACCGATTCGAATTTGACCCATTCGCACCTCACTGACATCCGCCTCATCGAAAACGGGCAAATCTCTTACTTCCCATCGTATGAAATCATGATGGACGAACTACGCGATTACCGTTTCTACGAGCGTGACATGGTTCACCCCAACTCCATTGCCATCGACTATATTTGGGAAAAGTTCAAACAGACTTGGATCTCGGAACAAGCGCTTACGGCGATGGAGAAAATCGATGACATACAAAAGGGATTGCAACATCGACCTTTCAACCCCGGTTCGGAGCAGCATACTAAATTCAGGGAAGCACTGGAAACCAAGATTGCCATTATTCGACAAGAATATCCGTTTATGGATTTTTGAAATTTAGTCGGAACTGAATTTTGTAGATCATGGCATGAAAAGGCTATTGTGATGGAAAATTGTATTTTTAACAAGAAAAGTAATGTCGATGAGGGTTTCATTTAGAACAAAGAACGAAAGCAAACTTGAACAGGAAGAGGCTTTTTTGCGGCTCTCTTCGATCGAAAGGATCCATTCGTTTATAGATTTCATGCTGTATACGCAGGATTTCCCCGCCCAAGCGATTTCTAGAAAACCGGAGAATTTTCAAATTGAAATTGTTTCAAAAAAGAAATGAAAAATTGGCAGGACGAAATGTATAATTTCATAGGCCTATGCAATAAGCATAGGGTAAGGATGTTGCTGGTTGGCGGCGGGGCGGTCAATTTTCATGGGTATCAAAGATATTCGAACGATCTTGATTTTTGGTTGGACACAACTACAAGGAATTTTGAAAAATTGGTATTGGTGTTCAAGGCAATGGATTACGAAATCGAAGATTTTCCGGAAGAGGTAAAGCAAGGGCGGCAAAATATTTCAGTAAAATTTGCACCGCTGGACCTGAATCTGGAATTGATAACGAATTTTTCGGTGGGCGAGAGTTTTGAAGATGCTTATAAAAAGTCCGAAACAGCAAGTAGGAACGAAGGATTCGAACTGAGTTGGCGCGTTCTGTCCCTTGAGCACTTGATTGCCAGCAAGATAAAATCCGGTAGGCCGAAAGACCTATCGGACGTACATGAACTGCAAAGAAGAAAAAAAGATTCAACTTAGGCTTGTCTCTTGTTCCAATCCCAATTTCTATCGTAACTTCATGTCATGAAAAAAATCCTGATTGGTGTACTTATTACGTTGGCAGCGGTATTCGTTATCCGTTCGTGTTCCGATGATAAGAAAGAGAAATCTATTCTTCAGGAAAACTCCATGCTGATCCAACAGCAAATCGATAACGTTTCAAAACTGATCGTAACCGAAGGCCATTTTGCCGAGGTCTATAATTATAAAGATTCCAAGGCCGTTTTCGGACCTTTTGTTTCGGCCAAAAAAAAGGCGTTGGTCGTTGTAAATGCGGATGTTACGGTGGCCTATGACCTGTCTAAAATCGATTTTGAGGTTGATGAAAAGACCAAGACGCTAAGGATCAAGAGCATTCCCGAGCCCGAAATCAAGATCAGTCCCGATTTTGAGTATTACGATGTGACATCCGATTACCTGAATATGTTCGATGCGTCGGATTATAACAAGATCAAGAAGAACGTAAACGCTTCGTTGATGAAAAAAGTCGAACGCTCATCCCTACTAAAAAATGCGGAAAACCGATTGATCAGTGAATTGCAGAAATTTTACATCCTGACGAGTTCGATGGGATGGACGCTGGAGTATGGTGGGAAAATCATTGAACGGGATAAAGGTAACTTGGAGGAGTTGCAGGATGTTTTCTTGAGGGATTAGCAGGATACCGAACGTAATTATGCAAACACCAAGCGCTTTGAGCCAAGCACTTAATGCCAAGCCTCTATAGTACTAGACTCCCCTCGACCAATGCCACCCCATCATCGATTAAATGTCCGACTTTCGGATTATTCCCTTTGACATCTTCTAAATGCGAGACGATTTCCTCCGCAAAATCGGAATCCCGATTAGTTTTAGCCAATTCGTAGAGTTCAACGGACAACAGCCAGTCGTTCGGATAATCATTTTTCAGGGCGTCGAAAACCTTGTGTCGCGAGATAGTCGTGTTCTTGCCCTCCCGAAAATGGCGAATCTGTTCGTAGTAGTTGCCCAGCTGCGACTGCTGTTCCGAAGCTTCGTTTTTGATGGTGGTCGATGAAACCTCGTGGGTAATAAGGTCAAAGCTGCTGACATCGGCTGGGCCGTTGAAGGCCGAAACTATTTTTTCGCCAACGGCCATGTTGTAGATGCTGTCTTGTGATTCGAAAAGAATTTTATGTTTATGGGTAACCTTACAATGTTTAAAGGCCACCAAGATAATGGCTCCGCTGAGGTTTCGCGTACCGGTGATGATTTCGCCGGAGATTTTTATGTCGCCTTCAAATTCCAAAGTAACCTTTTGGCCCTCATAAATGTTATAGGCTTTCAAGTCGCGGGGGGCCATATTTTCTATAGCTAGATTGATACCCTTGAGCTTTCCGATGGGCGATCCGAAACCGGTCGCATGTTTGTCGGTGCTATGGCCCACCAGTTCTTTTTCGCGATATGAAAGGGCCGTGGGGCCTTTTGTTTGAAAATAGACGGGATGACCTTCATGTTCGATAAGGCTTTCGAAATTTCCGGATATCTGTAGGCCCGTACTCAATTCGATGCTGCCCAGTTCTTCGGATGCGATCAGTTTTTGAAGTCCGGATAATCCACCGGTACGCAGTGCCATGGTATCGGCAAAATCTTCAAGTACTTGACTTAGAAAGGCAAAATCGGGAGTAACAAAAAGCTGCGGCTGGGGTTGGGTAATATCGAAGGAGGTATAGGCCGCTTCGATGGAATAGGGTATTTTTTTAACTTTGTCTTTCATGCACGAGGCACTTTCACCTATGGAGGAAAGCAGTCCCGCCCCATATATTTTCGGATGTTCCGGTGTGCCTATAAGTCCGTATTCGACCGTCCACCAATGCAGGTTGCGGATAAGGGCGATTTCGCTGGGCTCGCCCATGTTCTGTTGCAGTTGTTCGATGCGATTTTGCGCGGCTTCAATTGTTTCTTGTGGTGTGCCCGGGGCCTCTTTTATGATGGATAGATGCCGCACCGCTTCGTAAAGTTCAAAATCTTTGGCGTTGGAAATGGCCTTACAGCCGATTTCCCCGAACCGGCGCAGGTATTCCGCATATTCGGGATTAGCGATGATCGGCGCATGGCCGGCGCCCTCGTGGATGATATCGGGGGCTGGCGTATATTCGATATGGTCGAGTTGGCGGATATCCGAAGCTATGACGAGCACGTTGTAAGCCTGAAATTCCATGAAGGCGGAGGGAGGGATAAAACCATCTACCGCAACGGCCGCCCAACCTATGTCCTTTAGAATACGGTTCATGCCATACATATTGGGAATATGGTCTACCGAAATACCGGTTTTCTTTAATCCCCCTAAATAAGAGCCATGCGCAACCTTGCTCAAATAATCCACGTTTTTGCGCATGACGTACCTCCATACAGCCTGATTGATGGCCGAATACTCCCCGTAATTCTGGGGCTTGATATACTGCCGTAGATGTTTGGGCAGTTTGTCGAGTACAGGGTTGCTTTTGTAGGGCATTGTGGTTTTGAATTCATGTAAAGTTACAAAATAAGGAAGAAGGGTGTAGCGGTAGAATTTTGGGGGGATAGCAAAAAAAAAAGCCCGCCATTCAAAAAACAGCAGGCCAATTCTTTCAGTAGAAAAATGTTCAAATGTAAAGATAGATTTTTTATTTAGCCGCCACTTGATTCGGCGGATACTGCATCAAAATCTCCGCTACAAACTCCCGAATACGTTCTTCTTTCTTTTCAATATTTTCGATGTTGCCCAAGTTACCGACACCTTTACCTTGCCAGACCAGCTCCTTGCTGTCGGTATCGATAAGGTCGATATAAAGAGACCCTTCGGTACGGGTACTGGCGAAAGCGCCACCGCCCCAACCTGGGCCCCAGCCGCCACCCCAATAATATGGGCTCCAGCCCCAGCCGCCCCAGCCGCCCCAACCTAGGCCACCGCCCCAGTTGTTGTAGATATCGACTTGCTCTTTTTCTTTCGTGAAAATACTGACCAATAGATCGGGATCCTCCGATTTTGTAAAGCCCCTTTTGGACATCTCCGCCTCGATGGCCCTCAGAATCCGTTTTTTGTCCAAATCCGAAATCTGTACTTTATCTATGCCCGTTTTGTAAAAGGCGTAGGATTTGTATTCGGTGAAATTGGCCTCTCTGTCATAATCCGAAAGTACCTGCACCGAGGCACATGAACTTAAGAAGAGAACTATAAGCATCGGTGCTGCTAGTATTTTTAGTGTTTTCATAGGAATTTTTTATTTGGAGTTCAATCCGTTTCTATATTTAAATGTTTCAAAAATCATGCCGAACGATACAATTGCTATTGCCGGTTCGTTTTAGGGTCATATCCGTACGGACAATGCCTACAAGCGCTTTCGCAACAATAGCCGCGCCTCAAATGGTATTTTTTGGTAAAGACTTTGTAGCCTTCTTCCGATAGGTAAAAATCTCCATCCTCTAGGGCGATTATCTTCTTCATGGATCAGGTTACTGAATTTTTGTTTAACTATGTGGTTAGTGTCGAACGCAATACCGTAGCATTTCAGTGCTCCCATAACCGCTATTTCTAGTTTATTTCGATGCATTTCCAGTACCTAAAGTTACTACTATATGTTGATAAACGGCTAAAAGCCGCGATAAAACGTACATTTTATAGGCGTTTCGGGTGATTTTACCGATTCGGTACAATTGTTGGCAACCTATTCAGGTTATCGATTATACCACACCTGTAACAATTATCTTTAGGGGTGTTCGTTTTAAAGCTGGACTATGATAGTGGTATTCAAACATTTTTTCTACAAAAATTACGTCGGCCTATCCCTATGGCCTTTCATCATCTTGAAGAACGATGACCTGAAGGACGATATTGTGCTGATCAATCACGAAAAAATCCATCTGAAGCAGCAGCAAGAACTGTTGATCGTTTTCTTTTACGTTCTCTATATATCGGAATGGCTTTTACGGACCTTGTTTTATTTGGATAGCTATAGAGCCTACCAGAATATCAGTTTTGAACGGGAAGCCTATGCCAACGAGAAGAATCTTGACTATCCCGATGACAGGAAGGTCTTTGGGTTTTTGAGGTATTTTTGAGAGATAGTTTTGTCCATGCCGAGATATTTTCTGCCCAGTTTTGATTGGTATATTTCTAACCTTGCGGGCACCTAGACTTTTTCTGTGACCATCGGATGCAATGCGTTTGGTGCTACCGATTGCCTCGTGACGAACTTCTAAAATTAATTGAAGAAGCCTATCTTTGTGCAACCAAAGGTGGTTATGCAAGAAAAAACGGTAAACCAAAAAGTTTCTCTCCCGGTGCTTACCGAAAAACAAGTATCCCTCACCATAAAAAGGGAAGATCTCATCCACCCATTGATTTCAGGGAATAAATTCCGGAAGCTAAAGTTCAATCTTATCGAGGCCAAAAAACAGGGCCGTGATACCATCCTCACGTTTGGAGGTGCCTATTCCAACCACATCGCGGCCACGGCCTATGCCGGAAAATTACATGGTTTTAAGACCATCGGGATTATCCGTGGGGAAGAACTATCCGGAAAATGGGAAGCTAATCCTACCTTACAATTGGCATCCGAACACGGTATGCGGTTCAGATTTATTTCTAGGGATGACTATCGCAAAAAGGAAAACCCATCCTATTTAAAAAAATTACAAAGCGAATTCGGTTCCTGCCATATCGTGCCCGAAGGCGGCACCAACACCTTGGCAATACGGGGATGCGAAGAAATTCTAACGCCCGGGGACGCTTATTTTGATGTAGTCTGCTGCCCCGTTGGAACGGGCGGAACACTGGCCGGGATTCTAAATTCAGCCTTTGAAAATCAGCTCATTTTAGGTTTTCCTGCCCTTAAGAGCGATTTTTTAAGCGAAGATATTCGTAATTTTGCCTTGAAAGAAAATTGGAAGTTGATTACCGAGTATCATTTTGGGGGTTATGCAAAGGTAACCGCGGAACTCATCGATTTCGTAAACGAGTTTAAACAAAAGACCCAAATCCCCCTCGATCCGGTCTATACGGGGAAAATGGTATTTGGAATTCTAGACCTTGTCAAACGGGATTATTTTTTTCCCAAGACAAAGATTCTGGCCATCCATACGGGAGGGCTGCAAGGTATTATGGGAATGAACATCCTATTGAAAAAGAAAAATCTACCCCTATTAAGCGTATGATGCGAAAAATCGGATTGTTGGTAGTTGCAGGATCTTTTTTTATTGGGTGTAAATCCAAAAAGATAGTGACCGCCACTACGGACCATCGACCCGAAAAACCTAAAGAAGTTACGGTTGCCCACAAAATCGAAAAAGTAGATGATGGCCTGTACGTGATGCCCGAGGATACGGGAGAGTTCATTCGTTTTGATATCGATTCGCCCCAACAATACATCGATACTTTTTCGGATATCGCCCAAATGGAAATGAAGGCCTACGGCATACCCGCCAGTATTACCTTGGCACAGGGTCTCTTGGAAAGTGGCATCGGAAGGGGCGAGCTTGCACAGAAAACGAACAACCACTTTGGCATCAAATGCCATACGGGCTGGCAAGGTGATTTTGACCATCACGACGATGATGAAAAGGGGGAATGTTTCCGCAAGTACAACCACCCCATGTATTCCTATCGCGACCATAGCATCTTCCTTACCGGCCGTTCGCGATATGCTTTTCTCTTTGACCTACCGAACGATGATTATAAAGAATGGGCCAAGGGACTGCGAAAGGCCGGCTATGCGACCGACAGGCGCTATCCCGAGAAATTGATCGCCCTTATCGAGAGGCATAACCTGCACCACTACGATACCGCCGTAGCCGATGCCGGATATGGCAAAGGCGAAAAAACACAGGTCGCCGTTGCAAGGCCGCAATTTGCGAGCCATATCGTTCAGGCGGGCGATACGCTGTACTCCATTTCTAAGCGGTATACTGTTTCCATTAACGATCTGAAACGTTGGAATTACCTGTACGACAATAATCTGTCGGTCGGGCAGAAGCTTACCGTGAAGACTGAAAGTTTTAATAAGTAGGTTGAATTGCCAGATGACGGGGGTACGGGTGATGTTTTTTATGTGCTGCTCCCAATGACCTAGAAAGCTAAAATCGACTCAAAACTTATGATTTATAAAAGAAGCAGCGCCCTCTTCGCCGAGGCACAAAAATATATCCCCGGAGGTGTAAACTCCCCCGTCCGTGCTTTTAAGGCGGTCGGCGGAGATCCGATTTTTGTTAAAAGTGCCAAAGGAGCCTATCTTCATGACGAAGATGGCAACCGTTTTATCGATTATATCGCTTCGTGGGGGCCACTTTTGCTGGGCCACGCCTACGAACCGGTAATCG
>NZ_JBGTHY010000317.1:0-2692 GCF_041745955.1 Pricia sp. | reverse complement strand
GCTCGTGTGGAACATGACCGGAAAGAAACAGCACGTTACGGACTACACAAACGCCAGCCGAACGATGGTCTACGACATCGTAAACCTAAAATGGGACGATAAATTGCTTAAGGCACTCGGCATCCCCAAACTCATGCTGCCGGAGGTAAAACCTTCAGCGTATCATTTTGGGGATTACGATTTGGATGGGACGAAAATTCCGATTGCCGGAATCGCCGGTGACCAACAGGCTGCGCTCTTCGGACAGGCGTGTTTTAAAAAAGGGACGGCCAAGAATACCTATGGAACGGGATGTTTTATGCTTATGAATACCGGGGAGGCACCCCAATTTTCCAAAAACGGACTGCTGACCACCATTGCCTACGGTCTTGACGGTAAGGTGCATTACGCCCTAGAAGGCAGTATTTTTATCGCCGGGGCCGCCATACAATGGCTGCGCGACGGTCTGGAACTCATTAAGGATGCCAAGGAAACCGAAGCTCTGGCAGATTCCGTAGAGGGCGAAAATCCCGTTTATGTCGTACCGGCCTTTGCCGGGCTGGGCGCACCGTATTGGGATATGTATGCCCGCGGCGCCGTATTTGGCCTGACCCGCGATACCGGTAAGGCGCATCTAGCAAAAGCGACGTTAGAAGCCCTAGCCTATCAGACCAAGGATATCCTAAAAGCCATGGAAGACGATTCGGGTATTCAGCTCAAAAATCTGCGTGTCGACGGTGGGGCCTGCGCCAACAACCATTTGATGCAGTTTCAGGCCGATATTCTCGATTCGGAAGTCCACAGACCGGAAGTCATTGAGTCCACCGCCATGGGTGCGGCCTTTTTGGCGGGCATACAAGTAGGGTTATGGAAACAGGAAGATGTCGATCAAAACCGCCCCATGGACCGCATCTTCAAACCGACCTTCGACAGGGTAAAACGGAAGCGCCTCTACAAGAAATGGCAGAAGGCCGTAGAGCGAACCAAAGGTTGGGAAGATCAATAACATCCTGTTTAAATGATATCCTCAATATGTATAGCGTCAAAAATCACTTCTAAAATGACCCGCTTTTCAAGTGGGTTCTATTATTTTGCAAACTATGTACGGAAAAATAAAGGAACATCTACAGAACGAGCTGGATCAAATCAAGGAAGACGGTCTCTTTAAAAAGGAACGTATCATTACCTCTCCCCAAGATGCGGTCATCAAGATCTCTACCGGAGAAGAGGTCATCAATTTTTGTGCGAACAATTATTTGGGACTATCATCGCATCCTGAAGTCATTCAAGCGGCAAAGGATACGATGGATTCCCACGGCTTCGGCATGTCTTCGGTACGGTTTATCTGTGGCACGCAGGACATCCATAAAGAACTGGAAAAAAAGATTGCCGGTTTTTACGGTACGGAAGACACCATATTATATGCCGCCGCGTTCGATGCCAATGGCGGTGTATTCGAACCCTTGCTTGCCAAGGAGGATGCCATTATCTCGGATTCGCTAAACCACGCCTCGATCATAGATGGCGTTCGCCTGTGCAAGGCCATGCGCTATCGGTATGCCAACAGCGATATGGGCGACCTTGAAAAACAATTGAAGCAGGCCAACGATGATAACGCCCGGTTCAAGGTCATCGTTACCGACGGTGTTTTCTCTATGGATGGCCTAGTAGCCCCCTTGGACAAAATCTGCGATTTGGCCGAGAAATATGATGCAATGGTTTTGATCGATGATTGCCACGCCACCGGATTTATCGGAGAGACCGGTCGCGGCACTTTAGAGGAAAAAGGGGTAATGGACCGTATCGATATCATAACAGGTACTCTCGGAAAGGCGATGGGTGGTGCCATGGGCGGTTATACCACCGGCAAAAAGGAAATTATCGAAATCCTGCGCCAACGCTCACGCCCCTATCTTTTTTCGAATTCCTTGGCCCCGGCCATCGTCGGTGCATCTATTAAGGTGTTCGACCTATTGGAAAAAGACACCTCGTTGCGCGATACCCTCAAAAAAAACACAACATACTTTAAAAAAGGCCTAATAGAGGCCGGTTTCGATATTATCGATGGTGAATCCGCCATTGTACCCGTGATGCTCTATGATGCCAAACTTGCCCAAGAAATGGCGAGCCGGTTGTTGGACAAGGGAATTTATGTAATCGGTTTCTTCTATCCGGTTGTGCCCAAAGACAAGGCTCGAATACGCGTACAATTGTCCGCGGCACATAAGATGGCCCATTTGAATAAGGCCATTGAAGCCTTTATCGAGGTCGGAAAAGCATTGAAAATCGTTTAAACGCATTCTTTTTTCCATAAAAGGCGTTAAAAAAAATTAAAGATTGATTTTGTTAATAATGTTTAACAAGTTACATTTGCACCTAATAAACACTTAAACTTAAAAATTTGAACATGAAACACCTTAGCAAATTATTGGTTGTCACCCTACTATTTGTAGGCGTTGTCAGCATGCAAGCGCAAGACGAGAACAACCCTTGGCAGGTTAGTTTTGGGGTCAATGCCATTGACGTTTATCCAACGAGCGATGACAATTTTCCTACACAGACCAGCTCTTTTGGTAACGAGTTGTTTAACGCTAGCGACCATTGGAACATTCTTCCTTCCATTTCTTACATTGGCGTATCTCGTTCCGTAGGCGACAATTTGTCCGTTGGTGTCAGAGGTTCGTTGAACAAAATCGACAAATTGGGCGATGTT
>NZ_JBGTHY010000316.1:0-3967 GCF_041745955.1 Pricia sp. | reverse complement strand
CAACGAACGGAATTCAAAACCCAGCGCATCCTTTATTTTCCGGTTGTCAAAAATCTGTCGGTTTTTTAAAGATCGAATATGGCTTTTGGTAATGCTTCTGCCGCTCCTGCAAAACAGATTCTTCATGCCATCGAACCATCTGCCGATTTCCAGGTGCCAAAATTTCAACTGCTTAGTTGGTCGATTTACGCCCAGTTGTCGGGTTGTTTCGCCGAGTATCTTTTGGTAGGTCCAATTTTCAGCGACTGCTATGTAGCGTTCGTTTTTGATGGGCGATTCCATAAGTCCGATCATTGTGGCTAACACGTCATGCACCGAAGTAAAGCCTGTTCCACCCGGTGGGTAGTACCCGTATGTTTTTCGGGCGGTCGTAAAAAGCGTGCCACTACCGCTGTCCCAAAATCCCGGGCCTACGATTACTCCGGGGTTGACCATGACCACGGATAGCCCTTCTTGCGACCCGCGCCAGACTTCCATTTCGGCGGCGTGTTTGCTGAGTCCGTATACATTGGCTTCTAGGGGCGTCCACGGGGTTTCTTCGTTCGCGTTGCTGCCATCGATACTCCTGCCGATAGCCCCAATGGTGCTGGCATGGCACAATTTCTGTACGTTGTTGGCGATACAGAGGTTTACGATGTTCGCCGTACCCTCGGTGTTTATTTTTTGCAGTTTTTTGTAATCTCCGGGATCGAACGAGATCAAGGCTTCGGCATGGTACACATGGGTGATATTCAGGAAAGCAAGTTCAAGGGCTGGAATATCATTGATATCGGTTACGA
The DNA here is from genome assembly GCF_041745955.1 of Pricia sp. Classification (NCBI taxonomy): domain Bacteria; kingdom Pseudomonadati; phylum Bacteroidota; class Flavobacteriia; order Flavobacteriales; family Flavobacteriaceae; genus Pricia; species Pricia sp. The sequence continues at coordinate 3,188 of NZ_JBGTHY010000316.1, read as the reverse complement.
TCCATTGTATAGAATTGAAAAGTTCCGTGGCATCCTTCCTATAGTAACCAAAGACTTTTTCCACTCTTTTGAGGTCGCTTTTTTTTCTGTGGATGGCCCTCACCGAATGGCCCCCTTCCACTAATTTTAGCAAAAGATGTGAACCTAACAAACCTGTACCGCCGGTTACCAATATCATGTTTCAAAGTTAGGGAATAGAACAGTAGAAATTTCGGATATTTGCGGCCTAATCCAAGAACTAAAGCCAAATGCCTTCAAACTTTATAGAAGAACTGACATGGAGGGGTATGCTGCACGACGTCATGCCCGGAACCGAAGTACACCTGTTGGAAGAAATGCGGTCGGCCTATGTGGGTATCGACCCGACCGCCGATTCGCTTCATATCGGTCATTTGGTCGGTGTAATGATGCTTCGCCATTTTCAATTGGCCGGACACAAACCTTACGCCTTGATCGGGGGTGCTACGGGCATGATCGGTGATCCTTCTGGAAAATCCGCAGAACGCAATCTTTTGGATGAACCCACGCTACGCCATAACCAACAGGCATTGAAGGAACAATTATCCCGCTTTCTGGATTTTGACAGTACCGCCGCCAATAGCTCCGAAAAGACCGCCAACAACGCAGTACTGGTCAATAATTACGATTGGATGAAAGAATTTTTGTTCTTGGATTTTATTCGCGACGTGGGCAAACATATTACCGTAAACTATATGATGGCCAAGGATTCGGTCAAAAAACGCCTTACCTCCGAAGCTAAAGAAGGGATGTCGTTCACCGAATTCACCTATCAAATGGTGCAGGGCTATGATTTTCTGCATCTCTATCTAAATCATAACTGTTCCTTGCAATTGGGCGGTAGCGACCAATGGGGAAACATAACGACGGGTACTGAAATGATCCGCCGTATCGGTAATGGCAAAGGGTATGCCCTGACCTGCCCATTGATCACCAAGGCCGATGGCACCAAATTCGGAAAGACCGAAGGCGGCAATATTTGGTTGGATGCCGAACGAACATCCCCCTACCGGTTCTACCAGTACTGGCTGAACGTTTCCGATGAAGATGCCGAGAAATACATCAAGATATTTACGTTTCTTTCTAGGGAAGAAATCGACAAGTTGATAGGCGAACATCAAGAAGCGCCGCATGTGCGGATTCTACAAAAAAGATTGGCAGGGGAAATTACCGTCATGGTACATTCCCAAGAGGATTTCGACAATGCCCTAAAGGCCAGCAACATCCTTTTTGGAAAATCCACATCCGAAGACCTGAAAAAACTGGACGAAAAGACGTTTCTCGATGTGTTTGACGGGGTGCCGCAGGCGGAAATATTAAGATCCGAATTTGAAAACGGACTCGATATGATCGGTGCCCTGGCCGACAAGACGGGCTTTTTGGCCTCCAACAGTGAGGCGCGAAGGGAACTGAAGCAGAATTCAATCTCGGTCAATAAGGAAAAAGTCGCGACGGATTACGTAATAACCAGTTCGGACTTGATCAATGATAAATTTGTGCTGCTGCAGCGGGGGAAGAAGAATTATTTTGTGTTAAAAGTCCTCTAGCACGCAACCTTCTCATGTTTTTGCATCTTATTATTAGAATTCAAAACATTTGGTTCTATGAAAAAACTTTCTTTTCTTATGATTGCATTTATCCTGATGCTTTTAAACATTAGTTGTTCAAAAGAGGATGATTTTGTGGCTAACGAAAATTTGGTAGGAGTTTGGTATCAGGTGACGGATTCTAACGATTCTGATCGTTCATATACGACTGAATGGAGTTTTGGCGAGAGTGGCATACTGGAAATCGTCTCCAAGGAATCCGTTACAAGTACTAACGAATTTCTGGGCTATACTTCTCTTTCTAAGGGGCGATATACCTTTAATGATAGCATTTTTGATGCGGAGAATATGTTAGGTTATTCATATCAATTTGATGGTGAAATCTATTTTGATGATGCCGATTATTATCCTGATAAGGAATCCTTTATCAACCGAAAGGGCATGGCTCAGAAGTTCAATAAGGCTTCGATTTCCTTTGCAGAAGGGAATAAGGAATTAGTTATGACCTTTTTAGAATGCAATGACACTGGAAATTGTATAGGTTCTTTAACTTTGACCAGAAAGTAATCTTAGACCATTGCTACGTATGTATACTAGGATTTCCGGCCCCTAAACTCTCTTTTCGCGATCAACTTCAAATATATCAGGTTTATAAACGTTAGTGAACTACATACTAATTCCAAAACCTTCACTAATGCGTAATTTCATCCTAATTTTAACCATCCTTGTTACAATAAGCAGCTGCGACAAGGTAGATGAGCTGACCAAGTTCGATCTGGAGTACAACAGCAAGGTTGTCGTTCCTGGCGCGACAGGTATCAATTTACCTTTTAATATGGTAACGCCCGACATGGAGACGAACTCCGAGTCCCAGTTCGAGGTGAACGATACCCGAAAAGACCTGATCGAAGAAATTAAATTGACCAAACTACAAATGGTGATCACTTCGCCGACCGATGCGGACTTCAGTTTTTTGAATTCCGTCGAAGTCTTTATCTCCGCAGAAGGACTTGATGAAATCAAGATTGCCGAAAAAGATGTCGATGAAAACGTGGGGAGTACCTTGGATGTCGACGTTTTGGATATCGATTTAAAGGAATACATCAAAAAAGACGAGTTCAATCTACGCTTGAACACGGTAACCGACGAAGTGATCAACGATGATCATGAAATCGACGTAAACTCCACCTTCTTTGTGGATGCGAAGATATTGGGGATATAGAACTTGTGGTTATGGTTTCATTCCCCTAAGTCCGTAATCTTCTTTTCATACAATTTCTTGCTTTCTACGACAGCGACATTCAGCTCTTGCATGATGCCGTCGACACGTCCCTCGATGCTTTTCATCTGGTCTTTGATAGTGTAGAATTTAGATTTCACTTCGCCTTCTGATAGTCCAACAACTTCTGCGGCCCTTCCAACAAAACGCGGACCACTCGAAGCGTGCCGTCTTCCGTCGTATCGATTTGCCACTTGATCAACGAAATTTTTCCCTCTTCGATTTCGATGCCCGTTATACTTCGGGGATGTACGCAACTTCCATCATTAAAAAAGGGAATATCACCCGGTTCGGGAAAACGGGGACGGTGCGTATGGCCGGTGACCATTATCAACTCGTCATTT
>NZ_JBGTHY010000315.1:0-5374 GCF_041745955.1 Pricia sp. | reverse complement strand
AGCGTTGGGCCAACTACCCGGTGCAGGGCTTGCAGGTATTGGGGGGATTGACCTATAAGTTTGATTTATGAGAAAATGTGCCCTGTAATCGATACGACCCAAAAACATCCATTTTTAGTGACAACCCCTTTAATCAACACTACATTTCCCTATTTTTGAGGAAGTTAACCCGCAGCCATGGTTTCCATTCCCGTCCCAAGAAATAGCATCCTTCTTTTTTATTTGCTCTTTGCCTTTTTAGTATCCTCCCAAAACCAGATAAAAAACCCCAGTTTCGAACGGTTCGACAATTGTCCGAAAAGGTTGGGGAATTTTGGTACGGATGTCGTTTCGTGGTCCACACCTACCGATGGCTCCACCGATTATTTCAATGCCTGCAGCACATCCATGGGCACCCCTGAAAATTTTAACGGAAAACAACCGGCCGAGTTTGGGGAAGGCTATGCGGGATTCTACCTATACGCCCCCGATGATTATCGCGAATATCTCCAGGCCGAATTGATCCGAACGTTGGAAAATGGCAGAGCATACCAAGTTTCGTTTTACATAAGCCTGGCCGAGCGTTCCGATTTCGCCATAAAGGAATTCGGCGTGCTGTTCACCAAGGACCAACTGGCAATCCCCATTAAAAAGGAACTCTCCAAATCCCATTTGTTCCGGCAAAATGGAAATGTGTATACGTATCTGGAAATCGGTACTACCAACTTCTATTCCGACACGCAAGATTGGATTCCCGTAAGTACACGCTTCGTGGCTAAGGGCACTGAAAAATATATGGTTCTGGGAAATTTCAAAAACAACGCCCGTACCCGAAAGTTCAAGACCGAATATACGGCAAAGCAAGGGGCCTATTACTATGTGGACATGGTAGAGGTGAAAGCGGCCGAAGCGGCCGATACTGCATCCGACGAAAATTCCTTTGAAAATATCGATAAACAAAAAGGGAGTTTTACGTTGGATAAAACCCATGTCTTTGAAAACGTTCTTTTCGAGTTCGACCATTCCGAAGTTCTCGAAACGGCCAAGGATGAAATACAACGGATTTTCGATTATCTCAAGGCCAACCCGGATCTGCACATTGCCATAAACGGCCACACCGATTCTTTGGGAACGGATGATTACAACCAACAGCTTGCCGGGAAAAGGGCAAAAAGGGTAGCGGATTATCTGATGCAAATGGGAATTCCCCAAAAGCGAATTGTTTGGCAAGGGCATGGCGGCGAAATACCGATAGCAACGAATGCTTCCGAAGAAGGAAGGAAACGGAACCGTAGGGTGGAGTTTGTGATCAGTAATCCGAATACTCCGTAGGATAAAGCAACAGTTTATCCGCCTTGTTCATATTGTTCAGGTATTTGGGGTCGGTAGAAAGCTCGCCCCATTTTTCTGACGAGAAAAACGATTCCCAAACGGCATCCCGCTTTTCCATATTTTGATACGTGGTCATATACATCAGGTTCGGCATATGATTTCCCGAAAGCACCTCCGCATAGAAAACGGCATTGGCGCCCAACGATTCAAAAAGCTCGATTTCGCCACCTTTGTTGAACATGGCCACTTTGTTTTGATATGTCGCCTCAGTAGGCGATTCGTAGCTGCGGAGCTCATAGATCCGGTCTTTTCTATCGCCTTGCACTTCCGAAGGTTTCATTTGGGGCATCCCTGTAAAGGCACGCATCAAGACGGAGTTGATACGCTCGTACGGCGGCTCGTCATATTTGGCGTTGATATATTTCGCTCCCGAAGAAGCATAGGCTTTGTCCTGTGCCAACATATCGTCCAAAGTTTCGAACTGTTCCAATGAAGCAAAGGGAATCAGGACAAATATTTTATTGGCGGTCAAGAAGTTATTGGGGCGATATTTGAAAACGCCTACGTTCTCTATACCCGCACGTTTTAGCGCAGGTAGATACGTATTTTTTAGATAGGCATCCATCACGCTATCTTGTTTTACGTCTTTTAAGGTATAGGTTTTCAGTTGGTAGTAGTCCCGTTTTTGTTCTTGGGAATATCCAGTTAAGTTAACGGCAATAATGAAGATAAGGGTCGGAAAAACGGCAAGCAGATTTTTTTTCATAGCGATTTCGATTGGTACTTCCCAAACTTAGCGAAGTTCAGGGATATAAGCACGCTTGTTAGTTGATTTTTTCCGTTTAAAGTAACCTATCGAAACAAATTCCCCTTAAATTGCGGAATGAGAATCACTAATGCCTAACCCCAAATGGATCTAAATTTAGCAGTACTTATAGACGGGGACAACATCCCTTCCGCCTATGTTAAAGAAATGATGGAAGAGATCGCCAAATACGGCAACCCGACCATCAAACGCATTTATGGTGATTGGACAAACCCGCGATTGGGCAAGTGGAAGAACATTCTCTTGGAAAACGCCATAACTCCCATTCAGCAATACGGCTATACCCAAGGCAAGAATGCGACGGATTCGGCCATGATCATCGATGCGATGGACATATTGTATTCCGGAAAAGTAAACGGTTTCTGCATCGTGAGCAGCGACAGTGATTTTACGCGTTTGGCGACAAGACTTCGGGAAGCGGGCATGCAAGTGTATGGTATCGGCGAAAAGAAAACCCCGAATCCGTTTATCGTGGCCTGTGACCGTTTTATTTATATCGAGATATTGAAAAAGCCGGAGAGCACTGCTTCCATTGATTCGAAAGACACGCCTACCTCGAAAAGCGGTATAGAAAAAATTACCCCTAAGGACCTTCGGTTTATTGCCACGACCATTGACGATGTGTCCGACGACGATGGCTGGGCCTTTATGGGCGATGTGGGCAGTCTTTTGCAGAAAAAACAGCCCAATTTCGATGCCAGGAACTATGGCTTCCAAAAATTGACGCCATTGCTTTCGTCCATTCCCCACTTTGAGATCGAACGCCGGGAGGATTCAAAGGGTCGAAAGAAACTGGTCTACGTGAAAATCAAGGAAAAGCAGCGTACGGGCCGCAATAAGAAATAGGGCCAATACTGGAAAAAAGAGACTATCCGAAATCGTAATCTTCATCCTATCACAAGGTTTAGGTATAAACCAGTATATTTACAGGACGAATAAGAAACAAATAATTTTAACTATGAACATCATGAAACAAACCAAGGTCAAAAGCTGGATACCCCTATTCGTTGCCATACTTTGTCTTATCGCAGTATCCCCTGTGATGGCCATTTCGCAGCATTCGACCGATACCGCATCCCGTCTAATCGGCGATAAGTTCGTCGGCGGCTGGAGCTATACCGTTGAGGGAGCTCCCGAAGGCTATAAAAACGGCCTTATGATTATCGTAAAGGAAGGCGATGGTTATAAGGTGCAAATGCAGATCGGCGGCGGTACGCTATTGGGCGACAACGTAAAGGTCAAAGGCAGTACGATTAGTTTCGACGTTATGGTCGAGGGCGATAATGTAGCCGTAACCCTGACCGCAAAAGGCGATACCATTACGGGCAAAAGCACCTCTTCGGAAGGTTCCTTCACTATAAAAGGCGAAAAAACCCTTTCGATGGAGTAAGTTTAAAGCCCTACATCTTGAAATCCAAATGAAAAAAATACTGCCCCTACTTTTGCTCTTTCTTTCCGGTTGTGAATATGTCAAGGAAAAAGTGGATCTGGTGATCGTAAATGCCAATATCTACACCGTTGATGAAGGCTTTTCAAAAGCAGAGGCCTTTGCAGTCCATAAAGGAAAATTTATTGCGGTCGGTACCACCGAAGAAATACGTGACCAATATACCAGCGACCAATTGGTCGACGCGGATGGACGCACCATTACCCCCGGACTTATCGATGCGCATTGCCATTTCTATGGTTTGGGACTTGACCAACAGGTGGTCGACCTCACGGGCACTAAAAGTTTCGAAGAGGTATTGGAGCGCGTGGAGCAGTTCCAAAGAGAAAATCCCAAGGATTTTATTTTAGGAAGGGGATGGGATCAGAACGATTGGGAAAAAAAAGAATATCCTACCCGAAAAGAACTGGACAAACTTTTTCCCGATACCCCCGTGGCGCTTCGTCGTATCGATGGGCATGCCATGCTCGTCAATAAGGTGGCTTTGGATTCTGCAGGCATCGACCGGGGCACCAAAATCGAAGGCGGCGAAATCGTAAAGGGAGCTATGGGCATCACCGGGGTGCTTATCGATAACCCCATGCAGCTGATCGATTCCATTACCCCCGCCCCTGACCTTGAAACCAGAATCGAAGCCTTAAAGGATGCCGAACGTATCTGTCTGAACCACGGCCTGACCACGGTCAACGATGCGGGGCTGGACCGCTCCACTATCGAACTTATCGATAGCCTGCAACAGGCCGGCGAAATTTCCATACGGGTATATGCCATGGTTAGCAATACCCCAGAAAATGTGGATCATTACATCTATCAAGGCCCGATAAAGACCGACCGCTTGAATGTACGCTCCGTAAAAGTATATGCCGATGGCGCTTTAGGATCAAGGGGCGCCTATCTCAAGAAACCGTATTCGGACAAGTGGGGACATTATGGCGCCATGGTGACGCCCATCGAAGACATCGAGGATTTGGCCAGGCGGCTCGCCATATCGGAATATCAGATGAACACCCATGCCATCGGGGATTCCGCCAATGCCGTAGTACTTCGGACCTATAATAAAATTTTAAAGGATAGTTCCGACCGTCGATGGAAGGTCGAGCACGCGCAGGTCATCGATTCCGTCGATTTTAAATATTTCGGAAAAAATATCATCCCCTCTGTTCAGCCCACCCACGCCACCAGCGATATGTATTGGGCGGAGGAGCGCTTGGGGGAAGAGCGGATGACAGGTGCCTATGCGTTCAAAAAACTTTTGGACCAAGCGGGATTGGTAGCTCTGGGAACGGATTTTCCTGTGGAAGACGTGAGTCCGTTTTTGACCTTCTACGCCGCCGTCACCCGAAGGGACCTTGATGGAAATCCAAAAGAGGGATTCCAGATGAAGGACGCCCTTACCCGTGAGGAAGCCTTAAAGGGCATGACCATTTGGGCCGCCTATTCCAATTTCGAGGAAGATGAAAAGGGAAGTATCGAAATCGGCAAGTTCGCCGATTTCGTTATCTATGACAAAGATATGATGAAGGTGCCGGTACAGGAGATTCCCACGATTATGGCCGAGCAGACTTTTGTGAACGGGGTTACGCGTTAATTCGATCAAGACTCGGAGAATTGAACAGCATACTAAAATTCGTCTATCATCCTAGTAGTATGCTAATAAAAAAACCGAAGGCTGCTGGCTTCGGTTTTTCGATTATAGGGATTTCAGGAAATTGCTTTTACATTTGCATCGTAATCGGTACGGCGACACGGGTCTTGTCCCATCCCATGACCATGTGAACGCCTTTGTCCAC
>NZ_JBGTHY010000314.1:0-16796 GCF_041745955.1 Pricia sp. | reverse complement strand
CCCTTGGAACCGCTTCTCGAAACCGCATGCTGAACCCCTTTTTAATCCGCATCCGGAACTTCTTGACCTATCAAAAAAAGATTGGGAAGAGATTACAGAGGATGTTTTTAGAAAAGTTTTTAAAAAGTCTGCCGTGAAACGGACGAAGTTTTCGGGATTGCAGCGGAATATTGAGTTTTTGAAGCCGCGTTGAGATTCGAGTTTAGCCCGCAAACGTTTTCGCTGTCTGGTTATCAGTTTATCCGGTAACTTTCCCGTATCCGACCATTAAAAAATCCTATATTCGAAAACAAATTAATTTCCGACCAAACCGTCTACAAATGAAATTTAGCAAACCCAGTTTAAGCTTTTGGCAGATTTTCAATATGAACGTCGGTTTTCTGGGCATTCAGTTCAGTTTCGGACTGCAGCAGACCGCCATCAATCCCATATTCCTTTTTTTGGGCGCCGCCGAAGATATGCTTCCCATTCTGAACATTGCAGGCCCGATTACAGGGTTGATCGTACAACCGATCATCGGTGCTATCTCCGATAAGACCTGGTCGCCGAAATGGGGTAGAAGAAAGCCGTTTTTCTTGATCGGGGCCATTCTTGGTAGTATGTGTCTATTCGCTTTTCCCTTGAGTCCCGCTTTATGGTTCGCCGTCGGCCTGCTTTGGATTCTTGATGCCGGCAACAACATGGCTATGGAACCCTATCGGGCCTTTGTCGGGGATAAATTACCGGAAAAGCAGCTGAGTTTGGGCTTTCAGATGCAAAGTCTTTTTGTAGGGGCCGGTATACTATTGGCCAATGCGTCCATATTTTTGTTTCAAGACTGGTTCGGCGGAGATAGTTCGGCAGATGTGGCGGGATCCATACCGACGTGGCTTTACTATTCCTTTTTTATAGGGGCGTTTCTCTCGGTGGTCACTATTTTATATTCGGTAGTGACGACTCCGGAAATCCCGCCTACGGACGAAGAAATGGTAACGATAAAAAAGCATCGCGCCCTGTCTTTTCACGAACGGTTCAAGATGCCCTTTGTCGAAATTTCAAAGGCGGTCAAAGAGATGCCGCCCTTTATGTGGAAGATCGCCGGGGTCTATCTCTTTCAATGGTACGCCCTGTTCATATACTGGCAGTATTCCACGCCCCTATTCATGACCACCATGGGCTTTGACCTTTCTTCGGCTGCGGCCCAGTCCGCCAAAATGAGTTTGACCTATAATATTGCTACGGTGGTAGTGGCCTTGATGTTGGTGCCCCTTACCCTAAAATACGGGGGCAAAAAAATATATGCGGCCAGCCTTTTAGGAACGGGCGCGGCTCTATTGATGATACCCTTCATCGATGATCCGATAACTGTATTGGCTCCCATGGTTCTGTTCGGTATCGGTTGGGCCGCCATGATGGGTATTCCCTATACCATGGTTTCCAAAATCGTTCCCCAAGACCAGCGAGGCGTTTATATGGGTATCCTAAACATGATGATCGTAATTCCCATGGGAATAGAAACCCTTACATTCGGATTTATCTATGATTATTTTTTGGATAATTCTGCGGTAAACGCCATGCTCTTTGGAGGTGCCTTTTTCATAATCGCTGCTTTTTTGGCTCTGCGCCTGAACGTCGCCGAGGCCAAAAAGGAAGTTGCCGTTTCGGATCAGGCCTAACTACAAACCGACCTGCAAGGCTTCCCCATTCAGCTTTCAACCCTTTTTGTACCAAACTTCGAACTTTGAACCTAGAATTTTAGCCCGCAACCTGAAACCTTTTCCCTAAATTTGTCGTCCTGAACAAAATACGAGTCCACAAACCCAAAACACATGAGCAAACAGAAGCAACGCCGGGAAGCGCTTGTCTACCACGCCAAGCCCCAACCGGGTAAAATAAAGATAGTACCCACCAAACCCTACGCCACACAACGCGATTTGGCTTTGGCCTATTCCCCCGGCGTTGCAGAACCTTGCCTTGAAATTGCCAAGGACAAGGACAATGTCTACAAATACACCTCCAAAGGTAATTTGGTGGCCGTTATTTCTAATGGAACCGCCGTTTTGGGCTTGGGCAATATCGGTCCGGAAGCCTCAAAACCGGTGATGGAAGGCAAGGGACTCCTGTTTAAAATATTCGCCGATATCGATGGTATCGATATCGAGATAGATACCGAAGATGTCGAGGAGTTCGTTCAGACCGTAAAGATGATCGCCCCGACTTTCGGTGGGATTAATCTGGAGGATATAAAGGCCCCCGAAGCTTTCGAGATCGAACGACGGCTGAAAGAGGAACTGGACATTCCCGTGATGCACGACGACCAGCACGGTACGGCCATAATCTCGTCGGCGGCCCTATTGAACGCCTTGGAGATAGCCCATAAGAGAATCGAAGAGGTGCGCATCGTTATCAGCGGCGCAGGTGCTGCTGCGGTTTCCTGTACCAAACTCTACAAAGCATTCGGTGCGAAGGCCGAGAATATTGTGATGCTCGATAGTAAGGGCGTCATACGAAAGGATGCCTTAAATCTATCCGAGGCGAAAGTCGAATTTGCGACGGACCGGAAAATCGATACTTTGGATGAGGCCATTCAAAACGCCGATGTCTTTATCGGCCTATCCATCGCCGATATCTTTACACCGGCCATGTTGAGTTCAATGGCAAAAAGTCCGATTGTATTTGCCATGGCCAATCCCGATCCGGAAATCGACTATGGGCTGGCCATGAAAACGCGTAAGGATATCATCATGGCTACCGGCCGATCTGACCATCCGAACCAGGTAAATAATGTGCTAGGGTTTCCATTTATCTTCCGGGGTGCCTTAGACGTTAGGGCGACCGCCATCAACGAGGCAATGAAAATGGCCGCCGTAAAGGCCTTGGCAAACCTCGCCAAACAGCCCGTACCCGAACAGGTGAACATCGCCTATGGCGAAACGCGATTGACTTTCGGTCGGGAGTATATCATCCCCAAACCCTTTGACCACCGATTGATCTCGGAGATTCCGCCTGCCGTTGCCAAGGCGGCGATGGAAAGTGGTGTGGCCAAAAATCCTATTTACGACTGGGAGAAATACAAAGAAGAACTGATGCAGCGTTCGGGCAACGACAACAAGGTTGTACGCTTGTTGCACAGCCGGGCCAAGAGCAATATCAAGAAAATCGTATTTGCCGAGGCCGATTCCCTCGACGTATTGAAGGCCGCCCAGATCGTTCACGAAGAAGGTATCGCCATCCCCGTGCTATTGGGTAATAAAGAAATTATATCCGAATTAAAGAGGGAGTTGGAATTTGATGCCGACATAGAAATCGTAGATCCCAGTGACGATGCCTTTACCGATAAGCGCAACCAATATGCGAAGACCTATTCAGACCTCCGTCAGCGCAAGGGCTCTACCATGTATAGTGCAAAAATCAAGATGCGCGAACGCAACTATTTTGGGGCCATGATGGTCTTGGAAGGTGATGTCGACGGTATGATTTCAGGATATTCAAGGGCCTATCCGACGGTGGTAAAGCCTATTTTCGAGGTTATAGGCAGGGCGGCCAATGTGAAAAAAGTGGCTACGGTCAACATTATGATTACCGACAGGGGACCATTATTTCTTGCGGATACCTCTATCAATATCGATCCCAACGCCGAAGAAATTGCCGAGATAGCGCAAATGACAGCCAATGTGGCGGCCACCTTTGGATTTGATCCGGTAATGGCCTTGCTATCCTATGCGAATTTCGGTTCTTCGCCCCATCCCGATGCGAAGAAAGTAAGGGACGCCGTCCGGATTTTACACGAAACCCATCCGGAATTGGTGGTCGATGGGGAAATACAGACCGATTTTGCCCTGAACAAAGAGATGTTGCAGCGCCAGTTTCCTTTTTCAAAATTGGCGGGCAAAAAAGTGAATACCCTGATTTTTCCCAATCTCGAATCCGCGAATATTACCTATAAATTACTCAAGGAACTGAACGGAGCCGACTCGATTGGCCCTATCATGGTCGGCTTGCGAAAATCCGTACACGTGGTGCAATTGGGCGCCAGCGTAGACGAAATGGTAAACATGGCCGCAGTTGCGGTAATTGATTGCCAGGAAAGGGAGAAGCGTAAGAAGGCTAAGAGTAGTGGGCAGTAGCCGTTGAAAAATTATGAGTTCATAGTTATGAGTCATGAAATGGTCAAAGACGAACGATTGTCCAGTACGCAGCAAACAAAAAACAAACCATAAAGCCAAAACACCAAACGACCTTCTACATGATCCATCACCTAAAAGGTAAACTGACAGAAAAAAATCCGACACACGTCATCATCGAATGCGCGGGTGTAGGCTATTTTGTCAATATTTCGTTGCACACTTTTTCAAAGCTCAACGACAGCGAGAATATCAGCATCTTTACCCATTTGCAGGTCAAGGAAGATTCGCATACGCTGTTCGGTTTCGCCGAAAAATCGGAACGTGAAATCTTTCGGTTGTTGTTGTCGGTTTCGGGTATCGGATCAAGTACGGCCCGTACCATGCTTTCCTCGCTTTCACCGGCGCAGATCCGCGATGCGATCGCCAGTGATGACGTGCCTACCATTCAGTCCATCAAGGGCATCGGTGCAAAGACCGCACAGCGCGTGATTCTCGACCTTCGCGACAAAATTCTCAAAGTCTACGATATTGACGAAGTTTCCACCCCTACGAACAATACAAATAAAGAAGAAGCGTTATCAGCATTAGAGGTTCTTGGCTTTGCTAGAAGACAGGCCGAAAAGGTTGTGGACAAAGTACTCCGCCAAGATCCTTCGTTAAGCGTGGAGAACATCATTAAACTCGCGCTCAAAAATTTGTAACGCGTTTGAAAACAGGGGCCAAACTATTTCTTAAATCTTCATTTAAGCTATCGTTCCTATTCCTATTTTTCGTCATGATGACCGGGGTTTCCCTGGCCCAGGAGACGGATGGCGGGGAAGAGGGCGAACAGCAGGTCGACTCTGTAAAGACCGGTTTTTCATTGGGAAGGCTCCAGATGGACAATCCCGAGAGCATCGTTTCCAAATACAATTACGACCCTAAACTTGATATGTATGTCTACTCCGAAAAAGTGGGCGATTTTGATATCGGATATCCCATCATTCTCACACCCGAACAATACTACGAATTGGTGCGCCAAGAAGGTATAAAAGGCTATTTCAAGGAAAAATCGGATGCCTATTCCGGTAAAAAGGAGGGCAGCGAGGAGGCACGAAAAAATTTGCTTCCCAATTTCTATGTGAACAAAGACTGGTTTTCATCCATTTTTGGCGGCAATTCCATTGAAGTGATTCCGCAGGGATCTGTGGCGATGGACTTGGGAGTAATCTGGCAGAAAAACGACAATCCCGCTTTATCCCCAAGAAACCGAACCAACACCTCCTTCGATTTCGATCAACGTATCAGCCTGAGCATGTTGGGCAAGATTGGCGAACGCCTTCAAGTAACTGCAAATTACGATACCGAGGCGACCTTTGATTTTCAGAATATCGTAAAACTGGACTATACGCCCACCGAAGACGACATCATTCAATCCATCGAGGTCGGTAACGTAAATATGCCGCTGAACAGTTCCCTTATCACCGGGGCGCAGAGTCTTTTCGGGGTAAAAACGCAGTTACAGTTCGGCAAAACCACGGTGACCGCTGTTTTTTCCGAACAGCAATCCCAGAGCAATACGGTCGTGGCCCAAGGCGGTGGCACTATCAACGACTTTTCGGTGACGGCCCTGGATTATGATGAGGACAAGCATTTTTTTCTTTCCCAGTATTTTAGGGATAATTATGACGATGCTTTGATCAACTACCCCTATATCCGAAGTCAGGTACAGATTACCCGTCTTGAAGTTTGGGTCACCAACCGCAGCCAGCAGACCCTGAACGTGCGTAACATCGTAGGGATACAGGATTTGGGGGAATACGATGCCCTAAACGCCGGTGCGGAGAGCCCGACACGAATCGCTGCCAATGCACCGACGAACTTTTTCAACGCCAATACAGGCGGTCAGCCCAACGCCCTGCCAAGGAACAATGCCAACGGCTATGATCCCGCCGCTATCGGGCAAGGGGGCGTACTTACCCAAAGTATTCGGGATGTATCCACTATAGAACAAGGCTTTAACGTCCCGGGATACCAGCCCAACCAAGGGTTCGATTACGCGTATTTGGAAAATGCCCGTAAACTGGAGCAGACCAGGGACTTTACCTTCAACTCCCAATTGGGCTACATTTCCCTGAACCAGCGTTTGAGCAACGATGAGGTGCTGGCCGTCGCCTTTCAATATACCTACAACGGCAAGGTCTATCAGGTGGGGGAATTCGCCAACGGCGGGGTGGATGCCACCACCATAACAGGGGGCGCCTTAGATAGTCCTATCATCAATAACAATACCCTTGTCCTCAAACTCCTTAAAAGTAATATCACCAACGTTTCCGATCCGATTTGGGACTTGATGATGAAGAACATCTATGCCACGGGGGCCTTCCGGTTGAGCCAAGAGGATTTTAAGGTGAACATCCTTTATAGCAACCCGACACCCAGAAACTATATTACCCCGGTAACGGCCTTTCCCCAACAAAACGACGGCGGTAAACCCTTGGAAGAGCGTATACTTCTAGAAGTTTTTAACTTCGATAGACTAAATGCCTACAACGATGTACAGCCCGGCGGGGACGGTTTTTTCGACTTTATTCCCGGAATTACCGTCGATACCCAGAACGGACAGATTATTTTCACCAAGGTCGAACCTTTCGGGGAATACCTCTTTGACCGTCTCGGTGGGGGCGATTACAATGTGGCCAACGAACAGGGCTATAACGAAAATCAAGAAAAGTACGTTTTCCGTGACATGTACGAGCTGACCAAATCGGCCGCGTTGCAAGATCCTGAAAAGAATAAGTTTTTATTAAAGGGAAGGTATAAGTCCGAGGGAAGCAACGGTATTCCCATAGGTGCCTTTAACGTGCCGAGGGGCTCCGTACGCGTAACCGCAGGTGGTCGGCAACTGCAGGAAGGTATCGATTATACCGTCAATTATCAGGCGGGTACGGTACAGATTTTGGACCCCAGTTTGGAAGCTTCCAACACGCCCATCAATATATCCGTAGAAAATAACGCCGTTTTCGGACAGCAGACGCGGCGGTTTACCGGCGTAAATGTCGAGCACCAGTTCAACAAAAAGTTTGTGCTGGGCGCTACCCTGTTGAACCTGAACGAAAGGCCGCTCACACAAAAATCCAATTTCGGGGTCGAACCTGTTAACAATACCGTTTTCGGAATGAACGGAAACTTCTCGACCGAAGTACCTTTCCTGACCCGAATGGTCAATAAGCTGCCCAATATCGATACCGATGTACCTTCGAATGTATCCGTACGTGGCGAGGTAGCCTTTTTAGAGCCCGGTTCCCCTAAAAACGCGGATTTCCAAGGCGAAACGACCACGTATCTTGATGATTTCGAAGGGGCGCAGGCCTTGATCGATATCCGATCTTCCCTGGGATGGGCCATGGCCAGCACACCGCTGGAATATTTGGACAGTCCCACTCAAAAGGGTCTTGAAACGGGCTTCCAAAGGGCGAAATTGGCGTGGTATACCATCGACCCCGTTTTTTATACCAACCAAAGACCATCCAGTATCAGCGATAGCGATATTTCGACCAACGCCGCCCGAAGGATATTTATCGACGAGGTATTTCCCAGGGTCGAGGTAGCCCAGGGGCAGACCCGCCAGCAGACCACCCTTGATCTGGCGTATTATCCGAATTTAAAGGGGCCTTACAATGCCAATAGTAATTTTAATACCGTGACCGCCAACCAAAAATGGGCGGGTATCATGCGCTCGTTGAGCAGTACCAACTTCGAGCAGGCGAACGTGGAGTTCGTGCAGTTCTGGGTGATGGACCCGTATTTGGAGGGTACGGCTACAAGTCCCGGTGAACTGGTATTCAACTTGGGGAACGTATCCGAAGATATCTTGGCCGACGGTCTGAAACAATATGAAAACGGACTCCCCATTAACGGCGAGGGCAGCACAAAACCGGCAGATCCCATCTGGGGCCCGGTACCAGCGACACAGGCCTTGGTATACGCCTTTGACGTGGATGAGGCGAGTCGGGCACAACAAGATCTTGGTTTTGACGGCCTCGATGATGCGGCGGAGAGCGCTATCTACGGTACCGAAAACGCGCCAGATCCCGCTTTGGACAATTACGAATATTTTTTACAGCGGGAGGGCGGCGTTTTGGATCGCTACCTAAACTTTAACAACCCGCAGGGCAACTCCCCCGTGCAGGTGAACAACGACAACAGAGGTTCGACGACCTTGCCCGATGTCGAGGATATCGACCGCGACCTGACCATGAATACGGTCAATAGCTATTACGAATACCGCATCCCCATAAAACCGAACACGACGGTCAACGATACATACGTAACCGATGTACGCGATTCTTTGGTCTATTCCGGCCAACCCCGTATTCCCGATGGCAGTACGGTACGTACCCGTTGGATACAGTATAAGATTCCGTTAAGCGATTTTACCGCTGCGGTGGGAGGCATCACCGACTTTCGTTCCATCAGTACGATACGAATGTATATGACCGGTTTCGATAGCGACGTTTTGCTACGTTTTGCTACGTTGGACTTGGTACGTGGCGATTGGAGGACCTATGTAAAGTCGCTCGACGAAGACGATCCCAACCCTGCCGATGATGGCACTACCTTGGATGTCAATGCCGTGAACATCCAAGAGAACGAGAACCGCAACCCGATTCCCTATGTGCTTCCTCCGGGCGTTCGGCGTGAGCAGTTGAACAACAACAACACGATCATACAGCAGAACGAACAATCGCTATCGCTAGTTGTCGAGAACCTAGAACCGCAGGATTCCCGCGGGGTGTTCAAGAACCTGGATATCGATTTGCGGCAGTACGAAAAACTGAAGATGTTTATCCATGCCGAAAAAGCATTGGAAAGCGATATCTACAATATCGAAAACCCGATGGTAGGTTTTCTAAGGATAGGCACCGACTTCTCCCAAAATTTCTACCAGCTGGAACTGCCGTTGGAATTCACGGCGTTCAATGCGCGTTCTTCCGAAGCCGTTTGGCCCGAAAACAACGAGATGGAAATCATTTTGGCGGATCTGAACAAGGTAAAAGCGGTTTGGATAGATGGTGGCGACCTAAGCGATATCCGGTATTTCGAAGTCCTGGAGGGTGAGGTGGTTCCCGTTGATGAGTTTGCGCCGCGCACGCCCGGAAGGTTACGGATCGGAATCAAGGGAAATCCCTCTTTGGGAAGCATCCGGAGTATGATGCTCGGTATGAAGAACGCCGCCAATCTACCTGTGAGGGGCGAGGTTTGGTTCAACGAGCTGCGTTTGGCCGGTCTAGACAACGAGGGCGGATGGGCCGCCATCGCTGCCGTGGATGCCAATATTGCCGATTTTGCCGATATTTCGGCAACGGGAAGCACCAGTACTTCCGGTTTCGGGGCCATCGACCAGATGCCGAACGAACGGGCCCGCGAAGATGCCATATCCTACGATTTGGTTACCAATGTGAATGTAGGCCAGTTGCTTCCTCCAAAATGGAATATCCAGATTCCTTTTAATTATGGAATATCCGAACAATTGATTACGCCCGAATTCGATCCTGTTTATGATGACCTCAAGCTTGAGGATCGGATATCCGCGGCAGAAGATCCCGATAGCACCCAAGATCCCGATGCGATCAAGGAGCAGGCCGAGGATTATACAAAACGAACGAGCGTCAATTTTATCGGCGTCCGTAAGGATAGGGGCGAAGAGGCAAAGGCCAATTTCTACGATATCGAGAACTTTACCTTTAATTATTCCTATAACGAGATCAACCATCGTGATTTTGAAATCGCCAAGTTGGAGGATAAGAATCTGAAGACCGGTTTTATCTACAACCATGCGTTCAAGCCCTTGGAAGTGGCTCCGTTTGCCAAAAACGATTCCCTGTTTACCGGTGCGTACTGGCAATGGTTGAAGGAACTGAACTTGAGCCTATTGCCGACCACGGTATCGGTAAACTCCAATTTCGATAGGCAGTTCAACCAACAGCGTTTTCGCGATGTGGTCGAAGAAGGGGTCGATAAGTTGGATCTCCCGACCCTTCGACAGCGTAATTACCTGTTCAATTGGCAATATGCGGTAAATTACGCTTTGACGAAATCATTGCGCCTCAATCTTACCGCCAGCAATAACCATATCGTACGTAATTATTTCGAGGATTTTACGGATGAAGATGGCAACGAGCGGCAGCGGATCGACGAAACTTTGGGATTGTGGGACGGTTTTTGGGATTTGGGCGAACCCAACCGGCACGCCCAGCAATTGGAACTGAACTACGAGATTCCGTTCAGTAAAATTCCAATATTGGATTTTATCAACGCCCAATACAGCTACACCAGTAATTTCGATTGGCAGCGCGGCGGGGATGCGCTAAATCAAGCCGTATTTCAGGCGCAAAATCCCGGTGTACCCGTAAACCAGTTTAATGCACCCTCAATAAACACGGTGCAGAACGCCAGCACCCATAACCTGACCGCCAACCTGACGATGGACAAGTTCTATAACCTGATAGGCCTCAAAAAAAGGGAAGGCGGTGGTAAGGATGCAGCCCCTGTACGGAGGGACAAAGCCGGAAACCCCGCAGAGGACGCCGAAAAAATCCAAAAGAAATCCAGTGGCCTCTTTAACGCCGCTGTCGATATATTGACCATGGTCAAACGCCTCAATGTCAATTACAATGAAAGTAATGGAAAAGTGCTACCGGGCTATACGCAATCCGTAGGCTTCGTCGGTTCATTGCGGCCTTCTATAGGTTTTGTTTTCGGAAGCCAGGCCGATGTCCGTTTCGATGCGGCCCGCAAAGGTTGGTTGACAAGTTTCGACGAGTTCAACGAACAGTATATCGAAAATACGAACAAACAATTGAATATCACGGCTACGGCATTGCCGATTCAAGATCTGACCATCGACCTTACCGCCGACCGGCAATATTCGAACAGCTATCAAGAGAGTTTCAGCATCGCCGATGACAATACCTACAATGTTCAGCTCGGCAATGACTACGGAAATTTTAGTATTTCTACGATGATGATCGGTACCGTCTTCGGAAAAAGTGATGAAATGACTTCCGATAATTTCCAGCAGTTCAAACAGAACCGCATTATTGTTGCGAACCGTTTGGAAGCCGATAGGGGCAACCCTTCAGGAGGTGAATTGGATGAAGACCGGTTTCCAGAGCTTTATGGTAGGACCCAGCAAGACGTATTATTGCCCGCTTTCTTCGCCGCATACACAGGGCAGGATGCCGAACGGGTGAACTTGGATGTTTTCCGGCAGATACCCATCCCCAATTGGAACATCAAATACACGGGACTAATGCGCAACAAATGGTTCAAGAAGCAATTCCAGCGTTTTTCATTGAGCCACGGATATCGGGCGGCCTATAGTATCAATTCCTTCCAGACCAATGGAGAAAACGCAGTTGCAGAACGATGGCTTGTCGACCACGGATCCCGAGACTGGCGATTTGATGTCCGACCTTATCCTCAACAACGTGGTACTGACCGACGAGTTCAATCCTTTGATGCGGGTCGATTTCGAGATGAAGAACTCCGTCAGCGTGCTGGCCGAAATGCGATCGAACCGTGCCTTGGCCCTGAGTTTCGACAACAACCTGATGACCGAGATCAACGGAAAGGAGTATACCGTAGGCCTGGGGTATCGCTTTAAGGATGTCAAGTTCGTGACCAATATCGGTGGCAACAAGACCCGCTTGAAAGGCGACCTGAACCTTAAGGCCGACGTCACCCTGCGCGACAACATTACTATCATTCGGAACCTCGATATCGATAACAACCAGATTACTTCGGGGCAAAATTTGTTATCCATCAAATTCACCGCCGACTACGCCTTGACCAAAAGCCTGAACGCCCTGTTCTTCTACGACCATTCCTTTTCCCAGTTCGCTGTTTCAACAGCCTTCCCGCAGACCACGATCAATACCGGGTTTACGTTACGGTATAATTTCGGGAACTAAACAAGCGCATAATTTTTTTTATCCTTGAAAATCGAAATGGAATCCTTTACATTTGCCTTCAACAAAAAAATTGCTATGAACATACCCTCGGATTTAAAGTACACGAAAGACCACGAATGGATCAAGCTAGACGGCGATATCGCGACCATCGGTATTACTGATTTTGCACAGGGCGAACTCGGTGATATTGTTTACGTAGAGGTCGAAACCCTCGATGAGACTTTAGATAAAGATGCTATTTTCGGAACGGTCGAAGCGGTAAAGACCGTATCGGACCTCTTTCTTCCGCTAGGCGGCGAGATTATCGAATTCAACGAAGCCTTGGAAGATGCCCCCGAAAAAGTCAATGCCGACCCCTATGGCGAAGGATGGATGGTAAAGATAAGGATCAGCGATAGCTCGGAGGTCGACGGACTGTTATCGGCGGCGGAATACAAAGAGCTAGTAGGTGCTTAAGACGAGAAAGTTTGCCTTTGCATTTTTCGGTTGGATGGCTTTCGTAACCTGGGCCAGCCTATCCACTTTTCCTGATGATGATACTCCCGATATCGATATTCCCCACTTTGATAAGGTAGTCCATTTTGGCTTCTATTTTGGTGCCGCGGTTTTGGGAACATTTTTTATCCGTGAAACGACCCACGGCAAATCCCCTATGATCAAAACCTTGGTATTCGCAGCGTTCGGCGCTATACTCTTTGGTATACTAATTGAGGTCTTACAATACAGTTTTACCCTTGATAGACAAGGCGATCTCTTTGACGCATTGGCGAATAGTTTTGGGGCAATTGTGGGCGCTTTGGCAATGAATTGGCTTTTTTCTAGCCCGAAAGGATTAAAATGGAAAAATTAATTGCTTTTTTAGAGATTATTTAATTAAATTAGCACACACTAAAATGTATAGGATATGGAACCGAAAAAGAATCCGAAAGCAGATGTCGGCCGTAACAGCGGACTGTATTTTGTGATAGGGCTGGCATTTACTTTGGCCGTTGTATGGGGTGCGTTCGAATGGAAAACCTACGATGAGGTCAATGACTACGATATTTCGATGAACGTCGACGATGATCTCGATGAAGAGGTGCCGATGACCGAGCAGATCAAGACCCCACCGCCGCCGCCGCCGCCTGCCGCTCCCGAAGTGATAGAGGTGGTCGAGGATGAGGAAGAAGTAGAGGAAACCATTATCGAATCTACGGAGACCAGTCAAGATGAAGAAATTATAGAGGTCGAGGATGTCGAAGTCGAGGAGGAAGTCGAGGATGTCGATGTACCCTTCGCCGTAATTGAGGACGTGCCTATTTTTCCGGGTTGTGAGAACGAGTCCGACAAAAGGGCCTGCTTTCAGGAAATGATGCAAAAACACATCAATAAAAACTTCCGATACCCAGAAATCGCACAAGAAATGGGCGTCCAAGGTAGAGTATCGGTCATGTTCACCATCCAAAAAGACGGAAGCATCGGAAACGTTAGAATGCGTGGCCCGGATAAAAACCTAGAGGCAGAGGCCGCTAGGATTATCGGTAAACTTCCAAATATGACCCCTGGGAAACAACGCGGGAGGGCTGTTAGGGTGCCTTTTAGTATTCCGATTACATTTAAGCTTCAGTAGAATTTTTTTTGATAAATTAAAATCCCGCTTTCGATCCAATCGCGGGATTTTTTATTTTATCCACGTCCCACCGCCCCCTGCCCACTGTTCTCTTTCATACTGATATAAATACGCATCTTACGTTGCAGAAAATAACCTTACTCCCTATCTTTGCACTCCGAAAAGAAGGCGTATGAAGACTGCGGTCAACACGGCGAAAAGGGCTACTTGGACATTGGCTGTTGCCGATTTTAAAGAAATTACCAAGGCCAGGCTGGCTGTAAGCGTTGTCTTTTCTTCCATTGCCGGTTATTTTCTCGGGGCCTTTCAAATCGATTTTGTTTCTATACTACTATTGGCTTTCGGCGGGTATTGTATGGTAGGTGCATCGAATGCCTATAACCAAGTCATTGAAAAAGATTTGGATGCCCTGATGAACCGCACCAAGAACCGGCCGATTCCTGCCGGGCGTATGTCCGTCAACAAAGCTATGGGTATCGCCATTACCTTGACTGCACTCGGTGTCATCGCGCTATATATACTCAATCCGAAAACGGCGATGTTCGGGGCGATTTCCATTTTTTTGTATACGAGTGTTTACACCCCCCTGAAAACGAAAACTCCCTTGGCGGTGTTTGTGGGCGCTTTTCCCGGTGCGATTCCTTTTATGCTGGGTTGGGTAGCGGCCACCGGCGATTTCGGTATCGAGGCCGGCACCCTTTTTATGATCCAATTTTTTTGGCAGTTCCCCCATTTTTGGGCCTTGGGCTGGATGTTGCACAAAGACTATAAAAAAGGCGGATTCAAAATGCTTCCCACGGGAAAAAAGGACAAAGGCACGGCACTACAGATTATCATGTATACCATCTGGATGCTTATCATTTCGATCATTCCCGTTTTCGGAATCACGGGAAGATTGCAACTTTCCATTCCCGCGGCCATCCTAATTTTTGGTATGGGCATGGTCATGCTCGTATTCGCCTTCCTTTTATATAACAAACGTGACAATACCACCGCCCGAAAACTGATGCTCGCCAGCGTAAGCTATATTACCTTGATGCAAATAGTATATGTTGTTGATAAATTTGTAGGCCCCTTAACTCACTAGTTCACTAATCAAAGTAATGGATCTAACACAAAGCACAGACAAAGAAAAGAACGATAGGGCAAAAAAAATGATGCTTTGGTTCGGTATCGTAAGCCTCGTGATGGGTTTTGCGGGGTGGACGAGCGCATATATCGTAAGTAGCTCACGCGACGATTGGGCCAGTGATCTACAGCTGCCACAATCTTTTTACATCAGTACGGCCCTGATCATAGTGAGCAGTATCACTTATATTTTGGCTAAAAAAGCTATCAAGGAAGGCAAGCGCGAAATATGTTCCAATTGGTTGTGGGCAACTTTGGCCTTGGGCGTTGCATTTATAATATTCCAGTTCAGGGGTTTTTCTGAAATGGTGGCGCAGGGCTATTATTTTACCGGGCCTACAAGTAGCATTAAACTATCGTATGTTTTTTTGATTGCTGCGGTACATATCGTGCACGTGGTGGCGGGTATCATTTCGTTGTTGGTCGTTCTATATAACCAGATCAAGGGAAAGTACGCCCCCCAAGAATATTTGGGACTATCCCTAGGGGCTACGTTCTGGCACTTTTTAGATTTTCTATGGCTTTATCTGTTGGGCTTTATGTACTTCGTGGGGTAATAATGCGTTCAATTGTAAATAAAGTGGGTTTTCCTAATGATTGGGCTTTCGTTTCAATTAAGAAAACTTTATTTTTGTGCAAACTTTAACCATACTATACTTTAATATATGGATACAACGGTAACAACGGAAACGGAGGAAGCAAACGTTTGGAGCGGTGGCAACCGGCCTTTGGGTGCCAGTTATGGCAAGTTGATGATGTGGTTCTTTCTAGTTTCGGACGCCTTGACCTTTTCCGGTTTTTTGGCGGCTTACGGGTTCTCGAGATTTAAATTTATCGAAACGTGGCCGATTGCAGATGAGGTGTTTACCCACGTGCCTTTTTTCCATGGCAACTACCCCATGATCTATGTGGCGTTTATGACGTTTATCTTGATTATGTCTTCGGTAACGATGGTGTTGGCCGTTGATGCCGGCCATAAAATGAAGCAGAATGCCGTTATATGGTATATGTTCCTTACCATTATAGGAGGTGCGATTTTCGTAGGTTCACAAGCTTGGGAATGGGCGACGTTTATCAAGGGTGATTATGGTGCGGTAGAGACCAAAGGCGGTAGAATTTTACAGTTTCAGGACGCAGAGACCGGTGAAAGGGTCGCGCTGGCCGATTTTGCGAAAACCATTCCAGATGTTCGAAGGGAACATGATGAGCCCGTAGGGGTATGGTACGAGGCGGAACCTTATCGACCCAGTTATTCGTTGAACGAGGTGGCAGAGGGGCTTAAAGCCAACCCGAATGTTGTCATCCGTACCGAGTCCATCTTGCAGGAAGGGGAAATGGAAGGCGATAAAACCGTGTTGACTCGCGAGCAGTCCCTCGAAAAAATAAAGGAAGGTGTTCAAATAGTTGAAGGTGCCAACCTGGTCCATAATGAATATGGAAGCCGCCTATTTGCCGATTTCTTTTTCTTTATTACAGGCTTTCACGGCTTTCACGTATTTTCTGGTGTATTGATCAATATTATCATCTTTTTCAACGTAGTTCTTGGTACCTACGAACGAAGGGGTCATTATGAAATGGTTGAAAAAGTGGGACTGTATTGGCACTTTGTAGATTTGGTGTGGGTATTCGTATTTACGTTCTTCTATTTAGTATAAATTATTTGTAATCATTAATTAATCCATTTAATCAAATGGCATACGAACATAAACTGGCAATTTTCAGGGGAACCTTAAAGTTCAAGACCAACGTTCAAAAAATCTGGGGCGTACTTATCTTCTTGACGGTGATCACTGCGATCGAGGTGGCCTTGGGTATTACAAAGCCCCGCGTACTGACCCATTCCTATGTTCTGGGAATGAAGGCGCTTAACTGGATATTTATTATTCTTACCTTGGTGAAAGCCTATTATATCGCATGGGATTTCATGCACCTTCGTGATGAGAAAAGTGCATTGCGAAGATCGGTGGTATGGACACCGATTTTCCTTGTTGCCTATTT
>NZ_JBGTHY010000313.1:0-5524 GCF_041745955.1 Pricia sp. | reverse complement strand
GCTGCTCAAGAAATTGGAAGTCGACAACTATTTGGGCTTGGTCGCTGCTAGTTCGATTATCCGCCCCGGGGTCGCGAAAAGCGGGATGATGCGGGAGTATATTTTGCGGCATCGGAACAAGGGAAGGGCCGAGGAAAAGGCGCCTCCCGTGATGTTGACTATCATGCCCGAGACCTATGGCGTCATGGTCTACCAAGAAGATGTTATCAAGGTCGCCCACCATTTCGCGGACCTTGATCTGGGCGAGGCCGATGTGCTGCGCCGGGGCATGAGCGGCAAGTTCCGCTCGCGGGAGGAATTCCAGCGCGTAGAAGAAAAATTTATCGACAACTGCCGGAAAAAAGGCTACGAAGATACCCTTATTTTCGAGATCTGGAACCAAGTCGCCAGCTTCGCCGGGTACGCCTTTGCCAAGGGGCATTCCGCTTCCTATGCCGTTGAAAGTTACCAGACCTTGTTCTTACGCGCCTATTATCCCTTGGAATATATGGTCGCGGTGCTCAATAACGGCGGCGGGTTCTACCGTTCGGAATTCTATGTGCACGAGGCCCGTATGTTGGGCGCGACCATCCATCCGCCATGTATCAATACAAGCAATAATGGGAATCGCCTCTATGGAAAAAATCTGTATCTCGGCTTCGGCTATCTGCGTGAACTCGAAGACCGGGTCTCGGAACGCATCCTAAGAGAACGAATCATCAACGGAATCTTTACTTCCTTGGAGGACTTTCTAGATCGGGTATCCATATCCATAGAACAGATAAGCATCCTTATCCGTATCGATGCCTTTCGGTTTACACGGACCAACAAGCACGAACTCTTGTGGAAGGCGCATCTTTTCTTGGGAAGGACCCAAAAAATCGACCATCCCAAACTATTTAGGCCCGATCATCAAGATTTTGAGATTCCCTCCTTACATACCACCGATCTCGAAATGGCCTTTACCCAGCTCGAGCTGTTGGGGTTCGCCTTGTGCAGTCCGTTCGAACTTTTGATCGATCCCCCAAAGAACACGACCGGCGGCAAAGATCTGGAACGGTATCTAGAACGACATATCGATATCTACGGCTATCTCGTCACGGTAAAAAACACCAAGACCCCTAAGGGAAACTCCATGCAGTTCGCTACGCTGCTCGACCAGCAGGGCCAAGTGTTCGATACCGTGCTGTTTCCGCCCGTAGCCGCCAAATATCGATTCCGGGGCAAAGGTATATACCGCTTTTACGGAAAAGTGGTCAGCGAGTTCGGGTTTCTGAGCATCGAGGTCGTCAAAATGCAAAAGGAAGATTATGTGCAAGACCCGCGGTATGCCGATATGAAGATGAGTGCGAAGGTGTTTGAAGCAAAGAAATCCGCTTCAACGGATTTTGGATCGAAATGAAACTAAACGGGCGATACGGAAAACATTAGATCAAATGTCTTAAATTTGGAATTGGCCAACTAATTTGCCTTTTGAACTTGAACTTGAGTTTGGCATCTCGACTGCGCTCGATGTGACCATTTTTGAACATGAGTTTGAACTTGGTATCTCGACTGCAGTTTATACTGAGCGCAGCCGAAATACTCGATGTGACCATTTTTGTATTTGAATTTTAAAACCCCTTCCTATGAACATTGCCTTACTCGGATCCGGCTTTATCGCTCGATTCTACGCCGAAACGCTACACGCCCAACGCAGAACGGACCGGATTATCACGGTATATTCCAGAAACGCTGATAATGCCAAGCGTTTTGCGGACGATTACAATTTGCCCCATCATACCGATTCCATGGAAGAGGCAATACACCATGAGGATATAGACGTAGTGCTGATCTCCCTGCCCAACCACCTGCACGAACCTGCTGTACGGGCCTGTGCAGAAGCCAAAAAGCATGTTATCTGCACCAAGCCCTTGGGCCGAACCGCTGCGGAAGCCAAGCGCATGTTGGATTTGGTAGAGGAAGCGGGTATTTTCGGCGGGTATCTTGAAGATCTTTGCTATACCCCGAAATTCCTGAAATCCATGGAAAGTATACGGCAGGGGAGTATCGGCAAGGTACTTTGGGCGAAGTCGCGCGAGACGCATCCCGGGCCGCATAGCGATTGGTTTTGGGATATGGAAAAATCGGGTGGCGGGGCGATTATCGATCTGGGCTGCCATTGCGTGGAAATCAGCCGGAACTTTATCGGCAAGCATATAAAACCCTTGGAAGTTATGTGCTGGGCCGACACCCAAGTGCATCCCATAGAGGCTGAAGACCACGCCATCGGCTTGGTCAAATATGCCAATGGGGCCATCGGACAGTTCGAGGTAAGCTGGGCCTTTCGTGGCGGGATGGACCTGCGGGATGAGGTCATGGGCACCGAGGGTACCATTTGGGTAAACAGTTTTTTACGTACCGGCTTCGAAATGTTCACCACCGGCAAAGGGGATGGTTATGTGGCAGAGAAGGCCGAGGTCAACAAGGGCTGGTTGTTTCCAGTGGGCGACGAGGCGCATGAATTGGGCTATCCCCACATGTTTACGGATATGTTCGATGCCATCGAGCAAAACCGCGACCCGCTCGAAACTTTTTACGATGGATATGTTGTGAACGCCATTCTCGATGCGGCCTATAAATCCGCAGAAACCAAAAAATGGGAGCCGGTAGTCCTGAAGGACTGGCGGGGCGATACTGCTGATAGCTACGAAAAGGAATTTACCTCGTACGACGACGATTATTATCTGATCAAGGAAGAACTGCTGCCGAACGGCGATAAGAAGCTCATTATAAAACACAAGACTACGGGCGAAATCGTTCAAAAGACAATGCCTTGAACTATTTCGGGACGGCAAGCCTTTAAAAATTAAAGCCACCCAAAGGGTATTAAGATTTCATATTTTCAATGGTCTTGTCCGTATCGGGACTCACCCATTTGGATTCCGGATCTGCATCGAATCCACCGACGGATGAATTTTTTATGGCATCGGCGCCTACTTTTTCCAAGGGCGTATAGCTGGCATGTTGGCCTTCTTTGTACGGGTCGTTGCGGGCCGCGTTGTAGCAGCAGATCAACGACCATCGCGAATGGTCCGATCGATTTTGGTCCGAACGGTGCAGGATATTGCAGTCGAAGAACATCGCATCGCCGGGATCCATTTCGCAATAAACCAGCGGAAATGTTTTTTTGGCTTCTTCGACCCGCTCCATATCCGCACCCGCCTGATCGCCCTTTAACGTATGGTCGACCCGTCCCATTTTATGGGAGCCTTTAAGCACCTGCAAACATCCATTTTCTTGGGTGGCCTTGTCTACGGCGATGGTCACGCTGGTCAGCAAAGGTTGCAGCAATCCGAAATTGTACCAATAGCCATAATCCTGGTGCCAGGTCCAAGCCCCGCCCACCTTTGCGTCCTTTAAAATCATTTTGGAATGGTAATGATAGACCTCCCCTTCCAATAGGGCTTCGGCCACGTTGACAATCCGTTCGCTACGGGCGAAGCTGCCGTAGATATTATTTCCCGGATGGTTCCAAATGGAGAGGCGCACCGTTCCCCCTTCGCCGTCCGCCCGTCCGTATGAACGCTTGTCTAGCTCGCGATCGGCCAATGCCGCTTTCTTTAGAAGGCCGATTTCTTCGGTGTCAAAAAGATTTTTCAGGAGGAGATAGCCATCCTTTTTATAGGTCTCAATCTGTTTTTCGGTAATCATAGCAGTATTTTGAAGGGATTAGCATCCTTAAAAATACGAAAATAATTGGTATTTGTAGTGTTTGTCTCTGTGGCGAGAATACAAATAGTCCAAAAGCGGAAAGGAACGGAATCTGGGATGTTTGATGAATCCTGAGATTACAGGCAAAGTTTATCCTGAGCGCCTTGGAAGGGAGGGAATGACAAATAAAAATCTATATACCAAAAAGAGTCCGATCAATGAAGACCGGACTCTTTTATCGAGAACACTATATGAAAATGAAAAATTAACTCCGTTTTAATTACAGTACAAACATAGCACAGGTTTGGCGCCCTACAAATTATTTGTTGTGAAGGGGTTGGAATTTGTGGTGTAGGGTTGTGATTTTGTTGTTTACTTAAACGCCTGATGCCCCGTAATATCCGCTCCGGTAATCAACAAATGAATATCGTGAGTACCCTCATAGGTAATCACACTTTCAAGGTTCATCATGTGGCGCATGATACTATATTCGCCGGTTATCCCCATACCGCCCAATATTTGCCGGGCTTCACGGGCTACTTTAATGGCCATATCTACATTGTTGCGCTTGGCCATGGAGATTTGTGCGGTGGTAGCTTTCCCTTCGTTTTTTAACTGTCCCAATCGGAAGGCCAACAGTTGTGCCTTGGTAATCTCCGTGATCATCTCAGCCAGTTTCTTTTGTTGCAATTGGAAGGCGGCAATGGGCTTTCCGAACTGTTTGCGCTCCTTGGCATAGCGAAGGGCCGTATCGTAGCAATCCATAGCCGCGCCGATGGCACCCCATGAGATTCCGTAGCGGGCGGAATCCAAACAGCCTAAAGGTGCGCCGAGTCCGCTTTTGTTGGGAAGGAGATTTTCTTTGGGGACTTTGACATCACTAAAGATCAATTCTCCTGTGGCGGAAGCCCGTAACGACCATTTGTTGTGAGTTTCCGGAGTGGAAAAACCCTCCATATCGCGCTCCACGATCAAGCCGTGTATGCGGCCTTCCTCGTTTTTCGCCCAGACTACGGCGATATCTGCAAAGGGGGAATTCGATATCCAGAGTTTGGCACCGTTGAGAAGATAATGATCGCCCTCGTCCTTAAATTTGGTTTCCATCCCACCGGGATTGGAGCCGTGGTCGGGTTCGGTCAATCCGAAGCAGCCCATCAGTTCGCCGGCCGCCAATTTAGGAAGATATTTTTTACGTTGTTCTTCGTTGCCGTACGTGTAGATTGGGTACATGACCAAAGACGACTGCACCGAAGCGGTAGACCGTACCCCGCTGTCACCGCGCTCGATTTCTTGCATGATAAGTCCATAGCTGATCTGGTCGAGTCCCGCTCCTCCATATTCTTCTGGAATGTAAGGGCCGAACGCCCCGATTTCCGCAAGTCCGCTTAAGATTTGTTTGGGGAATTCCGCTTTTTGGGCGTATTCTTCAATGATGGGCGAGACATCACGCTTCACCCATTGGCGAGCCGCGTCGCGCACGAGTTTGTGTTCTTCAGATAAAAGATCATCTAAATTGTAATAGTCGGGCGCTTCGAACAGATCGGGTCTCATAGGCATGAATTTCTATCAAAGATAGTGAGGAAATATAACATCGTTCTTGAAGGATGTTACATTTTCAGGTAAAAATCTTGGGTCAATGTTTTATATTCCTCCGTGTATTGGTGGCGTGCAAGCTCGATGGTAAGGGCATCGGTATCGATTTTGGTTTCGGTGCGTCCGAATTGTAGCATACTTCTTTTGATTTTGGTTGTGGGATTCCCTCTTACGCGTGTAATTTTCTGTGGAAATAATCCTGTTTTTGATGCGAGTGCCAAGAATTCTTCCTCTTCTTTAAAAGGGATGATGGTTGCAA
>NZ_JBGTHY010000312.1:0-5768 GCF_041745955.1 Pricia sp. | reverse complement strand
TTTCTTATGCTTGCGGGAAGGTTAGAGCTTTTTACCGTGCTTATCCTATTAACCCCCTATTTTTGGAAGCGTACGTAACCGGTCTTAGTCCCCGTTGGTTTTGTCGGATGCCGAGTCAAGCTCCCGTAGAATCTGGTTCACGTCTTCTTCGGTCGTAGCGAGCTTGTTTTTGCAGATAGCGATCAAATGGGATGCCCTTTTTACTTTTTCGGAAAGCTCGTCCACCGAAATTTCACCTTGCTCGATTTCAGTGACGATTTCCTGTAATTCTTCAAAGGCTTCCGTATATTTAGGATGGTCGTTTTCGTTCATTTTTTCTAGGGTTTTTTAGTTGAATTAACCGTACTCGAAACGCTGCCTTCGTACAAGACCGTCGTAAGCGAATCGCCTACTTTTACCTGATTTGGGGAGCGTACCGATTTCCCGTTCAATTGGGTGATACTATAGCCTCTTTTAAGTACGTTTTGCGGACTGAGATTGTGAATGTTCTTTTCTACATTCTTCAAGCGCAGTGACTTTCGTTCGAGCTGCCGTTGAATATCCTTTTTCAGGTTTGCCGTGAGTTGCCAAATATGATGCTTTTCGGCCGCACAGAATTGGTAGGTACCTCTCCTGATGTCTTCTCCTGCAGAGGTCAACACCTTCTTTTCGTTTCCGAACCGAAAACGGGATTGCTGCGAAAGGGATTGTGCCTGCTGCATGACCTGGTTCTTTTTTTGGTCCAGTATATTCCGGGTAACCGAACGCAACCATTTTACTTCGGCCGCGAAATTGGTTTTTGCGTCCCGGATCAATCGCCGGCTCCGGTCACTGATTTTTTCTTCCGCCTTATGGACGGGCACGGAGAAATCGTGAAACTTTTGGATCAAGAACTCTGCCAACTTGGTAGGGGTGATGGCATTTTCATGGGCTATCAGTTCCGCGACCGTTTCGTTGGTGGAATGGCCGATACCGGTAATCACGGGGATGGGAAATTCCGCAATTTCTTTGGCCAGGTCGTAGTTGTTGTAACAGGATAATCCGATATCACCACCGCCGCCCCTAACGATGGCCACCACATCAAAATGATGGATGACTTTTCTGATGTTTCCCAATTGTGCGATTATGGTTCGTACCGCATTATCGCCCTGTAGAAGTGAGGGAAAGAGATATTGGAAGAACCTATAGTTCCAGCTACTGCCCGCCGATGCGAATACGTTGATAAAGTCCGCATACCCTTTGCTGGTCTCTACGGAAATAATGGCTATTCGTTGTGGCAATACCGGAAGTTCAAGCTGCTTGTTTTTGGAGAAAATACCCTCAAGCCGTAGTCTGTGGATAGTATCCTGTTTTTCCTTTTCAAGGTCGCCCAAGGTGAAGCTTGGGTCGATATCGTTGATCTGTAATGTCAAACCATATTTGGGGTCGAAATTAATTGTGGCGGAGAACAAAATCTTGATGCCGTCCTTGAGCGGCTCTTTAAGTACCCGATGAAAGTTGGTATTGATCCTTTGATAATCCCCCTTCCATAAAATAGCGCTGATTTGGGCGATGACCTTCCCCCCTTTCTTTTCCACCAGTTCAGGATAGCAGTGCCCCGACCTTTGATAATGGTTCAGTTTGTTCATCTCCGACTTTACCCAAAAGGCAGTTTGGTAGCGATTGGCAATCGTCTTTTGGATGCTTTTTGTTACCTCGAGCAGGGAGAATATTTGTTTGCCGTTTAATTTTTCGGACATCAGGGTGGTGTTTCGGATTTATCCAGTGGTCTGGACTATGGCAATTGCAACCGTTGATACTACCTGATTCAAAACCCACAAGAGGACTATTCAGGAGAGGTCAAAGATAAGTTTAGATTTTCAATATTTGCAAAGGGTCAGATATACTATTCCCCAAAAAATACGTTTAACTAAAAGAGAAACCTTACAAAGTTTCCTACGAACGATTGGAAAATCGAACATTTAATCGAAAACGAAAAGGCCTTCAAAGAGCTTACCATTTCGCTCGTTACTAGTATCTTGCCGTAATCAATACGAAGAGAATGAAAAATTTCTTGAACATTTTGGGTATTTCGCTGGTATTCCTTACCGGATCGGTGCAAGCCCAAAACTGCACTTTGGACATCGGTGGAAAGCATGCCGAAACCATGGTTACGGTGTTTCAATTGAACGAAGCCCAGGTTGCGACCATGGAAACCTTGCAGAGACTTCTTGCAGTGGAAACTGGACATCTGGAAGAACAAATCGAAAAACTTTTGGCCGAACACCCGCAAAGCACCGAGGAAGAATTGATAAAACTTGCCGACAAATACAAAGTATTGCAGCAAAAAATCGTTACGGCTTCCTATGAAAGCGATAAAAAACTCCTGTCGGAGTTCAACGCCAAACAATACGAGCGTTATCTCCTACTTTGTAAGGCTGCGATTCGCAGGCCGATTGACGTTGTCCCAAAAATTTATAACGATTCTATCGACCCGGAATAAAAGACACTTTAGCATTCCTATCCCGATAAACTTCTAAAGTAATAAACCCATAAACTTTTTTCTAAAGTTTGTACTTTTGACAAAACCACTCGGTCGTCTATGTACAAAATTTTCGTTCGCCCCCTTTTTTTTCTTTTGGATGCGGAGCGCGCCCATCACCTGACTTTTTCCCTTGTCCATTTTCTTTCCAATATCGGTTTTTCAGGTATTTTTAGGATGATATATGGTTTGGAGGATAAACGTCTGGAGCGGGATGTTTTCGGCATCCGCTTCAAAAATCCAGTGGGATTGGCCGCCGGCTTTGACAAGGATGCCAAACTCTATAATGAACTTTCGGACTTCGGTTTCGGTTTTGTGGAAATAGGTACGTTAACCCCAAAACCTCAAGAGGGAAACCCTAAAAAAAGACTTTTCCGCTTGAAACCTGACCAAGCCATCATCAATAGAATGGGCTTCAACAATCAGGGCGTTTTGGATGCCGTCGAACGCCTGAAAAAAAAACATCGTGTTTTAGTTGGGGGTAATATCGGAAAGAACAAGGTCACGCCCAATGCCGACGCCGTATCTGATTATCTGATCTGTTTCGATGCCCTCTTCGACCATGTAGATTATTTTGTGGTCAATGTCAGCTCGCCAAACACCCCGGGGTTGCGCGAACTTCAAGACAAAGAGCCATTGACAGCTTTGTTGCGTCAGCTTAAGGGTCGAAACACGATTAATGCGGAAAAGCAATCTGTCAAAGAAAAGCCAATCCTCTTAAAAATCGCTCCAGATTTAACGGACGACCAACTCCTCGATATTATATCTATTGTTGCAACCACCAAAATCGACGGTGTAATCGCCACCAACACCACCATTGTCCGTAATAATCTAAAATCGGACGCAGTGCAGACCAAAGAAACAGGTGGCCTGAGCGGAAAGCCCTTGACGCAAAGAAGCACCGAAGTCATCCGGTTCTTAACGGAGAAAAGCAATAAAGCCTTTCCTATTATCGGGGTAGGAGGTATCCATTCCCCCGAAGATGTCCTCGAAAAATTGGATGCCGGCGCAGATCTGATCCAACTATATACGGGATTTATCTATGAAGGGCCGGGTCTTGTCAAAAGGATAAATAAGGCGATATTAAAAAGGTATGAGGCACGAAATTGAACCTAACTTAAGGCAACATTGGACCTTGAATATTTACACGATCAAATGGTTACTCCTTACTAGACCAATAATCCAACACCAGAACATCCTCCAAATGCGGCCCTAGAACTTCACCGAACGCCTTATGGTCGGGATGTGGCAGATAAACGGCCCGGTCTTCCTCGCTTTCGAAGGTCAGGAAAAAAATATGTGTAAACCCTTTGTCAAGTCCCTCCGGACTATTGTTGGTGCCCCATTCGTAGGAATGAATCTGTGGAATCTTCGATGGCAGTGCGCTAAAAGCATCCTGAACCTTGCGGATATCATCCTTTGAGGCACTTTCCTTAAATTTGAACATCACTACGTGACGTAAAACGCTGTCTTGTTGCATGGTCGTTTCTGTCTTATCCGATCTTAAATACTTCCAATTGAAGGAAACCAAAGTTAAGGAGATAATAACTAGAAATAAAGTGATTGCCCGATATATAGGTTTCATAATTTACTGTATTTGATGCCAAGATATGAAAAAGAGCCGTTACTTTGACACTTGAATTACGAAACCCTATACGCCTTTTCCCTTGCGACCGCCGCATTGGCTATTTCTCCTGGTCCTGACAATTTATATGTGCTGACCCAAAGTTTGGCGAATGGCAAAAAATACGGTTTGGCAACCACAGCGGGACTCATATCGGGCTGTTTGGTGCATACCACTTTGCTAGCTTTCGGTCTATCCGTAATTATTCGGGAAAGCGATGCCTTGTTCCTAGGCATCAAAATTCTTGGGGCGGTTTATTTGCTCTATTTGGCCATTATTGTGTATCGTAGCGATTCGGCCCTGGAAATTTCGGGAGAGAAGGGGCCTAAAAAGGGATTAGGGCAACTGTTCAAACAGGGTTTTGTCATGAACGTGCTCAACCCAAAGGTCACCATCTTCTTTTTGGCTTTTTTTCCAGGATTTTTATTCAGTGATACCCTAAGTACAGTACTTCAGTTTTATGCACTAGGACTAGTATTCATGTTCGTGTCAGGGGTTATTTTTTGCGGGATAGCCGTTCTTTCGGGAACCATATCCAAATTTCTTGTCCACAATAAAAATGTCGGCCCGGTGCTGAAATGGTTACAGATTATCGTATTCATCGGTATTGCTTTGTATCTGCTGCTATCGGAGAAATAATAGTAAATTTGATACGATTATCGAATTCCCAATGTCCGAAAAAGTAAAACTGATTGAATGTCCCCGTGATGCCATGCAAGGTATCAAGGCCTTTATTCCCACAGCGGAAAAAGTGAAGTACATTCAATCCCTGTTGGGTTGTGGTTTCGATACCTTGGATTTTGGAAGTTTTGTTTCCCCGAAAGCTATCCCCCAAATGGTCGATACGGCCGACGTGCTGGCGCAACTGAACCTGTCAAAAACGAAAAGTAAACTGTTGGCTATCGTTGCCAATGTCCGAGGGGCACAGGATGCATTCGAACATCCTGAAATAGATTACCTGGGCTATCCCTTTTCCATTTCCGAGAACTTTCAGATGCGGAATACCCATAAAACCATTGCGGAATCGGTAGACATCCTTCGGGAAATCCTAAACATTGCCGATGGTACGAACAAGCAAGTCGTGACTTATATTTCCATGGGCTTCGGTAACCCTTACGGCGACCCTTGGGATGTCGAGGTCGTAGGGGAGTGGACGGAAAAATTGGCTGATATGGGCGTGAAAATACTTTCACTTTCCGATACGGTCGGAACATCTACCCCTGAAGACATCGATTATCTTTTTTCGCATTTGATTCCCAAATATCGTGATGTCGAATTTGGGGCGCATTTACATACGACCCCGACCCAATGGCATGAAAAAGTGCATGCCGCCTATAATGCCGGATGTCGTCGGTTCGATGGCGCGGTACAGGGTTTCGGCGGTTGCCCCATGGCCAAAAACGAACTGACGGGCAATATGCCGACCGAAAAAATGCTATCCTATTTCACGGCTGCAAAAGCGGATTCAGGGGTAAATTGGATGGTTTTCGAAGCCGCCTACAATAAGGCTACGGAGCTATTTTCGGTTTTCCATTGATTTGCATGACGTTCCCGCTCTAATGAAAGGCCGAAAAGCCCAACTTTATCCTTTTTTTCGACAAGAAGCATGGCGTTGTATTCTCAGCTACATCACCTTGTTTTTCT
>NZ_JBGTHY010000311.1:0-2197 GCF_041745955.1 Pricia sp. | reverse complement strand
ACCATAAGATCGCCATAAAAACCGACCAATCTTCGGATGCTTTTATCTTGATCCGTAAAAATCTGACTGGTAGCGTTGACATTATAAAAATCGGGAACTACAAAATCTACGCCCCTTGCCGTAACAAGATCGAACTTCCGTTGAAAAACATCGTTGCCCAATCGAAGCGTGGTGTTCAGGTCATCGTTCCACTGTTTCTTTAAAGTGAGATAAAAATTCGACGTGATATCCTTACTATTGATACGGGTCTCATCAATACTACCCGTAGAGCTCAACGGGACTTCACCATCGATACCTTTGGGCCCCGGGGTAATGGTAGTTCTTGAATCGCTGTAATAATCGGTACCCAACCGATACGATAAGGTCAGCCAATCTGTAGGGCTATAGTTGAAGTTCAAATTACCGATCATACGGTTAACATCATCCTCGAACGTACTAAAACGGGCATCGTATATCGGGTTGGTGTTGCCGTAGGTCTTCATCGTACCATCGGGATTGATATAATCCCTTACATCCTGTGTTTCCGCCCAATACATCATCCGTTCCATAAACCGGTCATGCGGCACTCGGTTTCCCCCGGAATTAGAGTAATTTATAGATCCGCTAAAATCGAATTTTTCACTGACCTTTACCGTTCCGGAGAGTTTTGCGGTCGTTCGCGCCCAATCACTGAAGGGAATGATTCCCTTTTGGTCGAAACGACCAAACGAACCATAAAAAGTAGCATTTTCACCTCCGCCCGAAACACTGAGGCTATGGTCGGTCTGAACCCCGGTGTTGAACGCACGGTTCCAGTTGTCCTGATATTTGTGCCCCGGTACGGTCTGTGCCACCTCCGAAATGCGGGCGCCCCAAGACGGCCAGAAACTGGTTGGGTCATATTCGCCGCTGAAGCCCTGTCCGTATTCCTTCTGAAGCTTTGGCAGACTGTTCAGTTCCTCAAAGCCTACAGAAGTATTGAGATTGATACTGACCTTGCCGCTTTTTCCCCTTTTTGTAGTGATGATCACTGCACCATTTGCAGCCCTTACCCCATAAAGGGCAGTCGCAGCGGCACCTTTTAGTACGGACATGGATTCAACGTCGGCCGGATTGATATCCGCAGCCCTGTTGGTCAGGCCGCGGGCCGTATCGTTCGGACCCGATTCAATGGTCGAGTTATCTATCGGTACCCCGTCGACTACGAACAAGGGTTGGTTATCGGCAGATGGGTCCAACGAATTTATCCCCCGAATAATTATTCGTGAACTCTGGCCGGGTGCCCCGCCAGAATTCGTAATCTGTACACCGGCGACTTGACCTTGCAAGGCACTGACCAAATTGGTCTGTTTGGTTTTAGTAATGGCGTCGGCATCAATATTCTGTGCCGCATAGCCTAGGGATTTTTTCTCCTGTGAAATACCGAATGCGGTAACAATAACCTCATCTAGCTGTTCGGAATCTTCCTGTAGCATTACATTGATCGAATTGCTCGACCCAACCGTAACTTCTTTGGACAGCATGCCGATGTAGGAAAATTGCAGTACATCGCCGGAGCTCGCCACTATGGAGTAATTGCCGTCAAAATCGGTAGTCGTTCCTCTATTTGTCCCGCCAACAATAATGGTTACCCCTGGCAGGGGAGCATCGGTCGCATCGGTAACATTTCCGGTAATCGTCTGCCCAAAAGCGTTGTAGGCACTCAAAAGGACAAACAGTAGTAATGTAATAAACTTCATAGCTTGTAGAGTTAGTTAGCACTTAAAAGTAAGAAATAAATCCAATATCCAAAATTTACTTAAAAGGTATACCGTATGAAATTAAATGGGATTCGTGACAATACCCTAATTCCATGTGGGTTAGATTAGAAAAGGTCTAATTTGTAGGATTTCCTATTAATAACATTTTGATAAATTTTAAAAGTAATAATTATCGTAATTGTAAAATAAATCGTACTTTGATAAAGTTAAATGGATTAGAGAACCTTAAAATACTATATCATGAAAAAGTTACTTAAATCGGCTCTTGCCCTAGCGCTATTGATCTCTGCGACCGCGTTTATTTCATCGAAACCTCAGGCCGCAACCTCTTTGGAAGGTACTTGGGAACTTATCAACCGCTATAATTGGGAAGATGGTGGCGTGTCGGATACCTTGCCGAATACCAATGGATATAGGCAAATCAAGATCTACAGCAAAGGTAAGGTCATGTGGACCCG
>NZ_JBGTHY010000310.1:0-3541 GCF_041745955.1 Pricia sp. | reverse complement strand
TGCAACCGAAAACCGTTCTTCCTGACCCGTTCAGACGTATTTCAGCATCAAACACTACTAAAATTCTTCGCCTATCTACGAATGCTGCCCATATATCGTATTCGCGACGGTAGGGAATCCCTGAAAAAAAATCAAACGGTTTTCAATCAATGTTCACGGTTATTTCAGAAGAACCATGCCCTAGTAATTTTCCCCGAAGCGGATCACAATATTAAACGCCGGGTACGGCCGTTGAGCAAAGGTTTTACGCGCATTCTTTTTAATACATTGCAAAAGACCCCGGAACTGAAAATTCACATCATACCCGTAGGGATGAACTACCGCAGCAACAGTGGGTTTCCCGATAAGGTTGCGCTTTATTATGGTAAACCAATTTTGTTCAAAGAAAGGTCTGATCCAAAAGTTGTTCGAGATTCCGGTAACCGGATCAGGAATGCGGTCTCCGATCGATTGAAAACACTCACTACCCATATTGGGGACGAAGAAAATTACGATACGCTTGCCAGAAAATTGGATGCCTTGTCGGTCGATTATTTGAATCCCACAGAAGCCAATGCCGCATTGAAATACCTGGATGCTTCTGAGGACAAAAATGCGGATCCATCAGCACCGGCACCTTTACAAACTTTTTTTAAAGGAATATTTACCGGATTAAATCTCCCGATAGTCATCCTATGGAGGACTTGGATAAAACCCAAGGTCTGGGAACCGGAATTTATAGGTACATTTCGATTCGGGTTTGCCTTGTTGGTGTTTCCTTTATATTATATGATGCTATTTGCCAGTATCGCAACGATCTGGAACGGAGCTGTAGGATTCGCCGTGATAATTGGACTTTTCTTGTATAATTGGGCGTATGTAAGGTGGAATTGAGGTTTGCGCTTGAACATTTTTTTCACATACTATCCCCAAAAAAGATCGCGTTCATCAACAACTTATTGGTACCGTACCAAAACGCCCTAAAATTGGTATTGTCCGTAAAAACGATGACACGGCCTTTGCCTGTTCGTTGCACTTGAAAAGGGACGCTGTTTTTTAGCATTTCCAGATTTTCCTCTGAAATATAACCGCTCATGAGTGGATCGTTTGTGTATTGAATGGGATTGTTATAGCTGTTCTTATCCGGCTCGATGTAGACGTTCGTATTCCGGAACAGGGGCAGCCTATCGTTTTTGTACCCGAAGTTGATGGGATGCGAAAGATCGAGTTTGGCCTCGAAAATGGCGCCCCCCGTAACCTGTGCGCCCTCGTAATCCTCTTTTTGGTAGAAGGCGATGTTGTTGGCGATCAAGGTGTCTTTTTTGAATTTA
This sequence comes from Pricia sp., assembly GCF_041745955.1. Taxonomy (NCBI): domain Bacteria; kingdom Pseudomonadati; phylum Bacteroidota; class Flavobacteriia; order Flavobacteriales; family Flavobacteriaceae; genus Pricia; species Pricia sp. Next base: position 2,231 of record NZ_JBGTHY010000310.1, on the reverse strand, counting down.
AGTTCCATCAATCCATTTTTTTTGAACGATTCCGCCATATCGCGGTAGCCGATCAAAGTACCCCCCTCCTTGACCCATTCCTTCAGTTTTTTGGACCGCTTTTTCGAAAGTCCGTCATCGCCCATACTCGGAATGATAACGTCCGTGTATTCGCTCAAATCGACGGAATCAAAATATTCCGAGTCGATTTTAGTGATGTTCATGTCGTAGCGGGTGTCGAACACATGCCAGATTTCCCCAGCATCGTAAGAGCGGACTCCCTCACCGACCAGCAAGGCGACCTTTTGCTTTTTTATGGGGTCAAAGTCGTTGCTTCCCAAATCTATGCCCTTGGTGAGTCCCGTCTTTACCCCAGTAATCTGGATGTTGCTTTCAAGGGCGACCTTCTTTAGAAACTTATAGAGTTCGGCGGATTCTAACTTTTGTTGCTGAACTGGGATCATTATCGTTCCGTAGCCATACTCTTTTCCCTCCAGGCTAAAGGGCGCTTTGGCTACTTTGGCCCGCACGTTTTCGTTGGCAATTCTGTTGAGGGCCTTCGGACTGTAATATTCGTTCCATTCGAAGAGGTAGGCATAATCGCTTTGGGCATTCAGGTCGCCGGTCAAAGGTGCTAGCTTGGTAACTTCCTCTCCCGCGAGGTCCAGGGACCGCAATTCGGTATAATCAAGATTAAAGGCCAGGGGAAGCGTCCAAGCGGAAACGTCGTAGAAAATACTATCGGTAAAGCTCGTCCGTTTTTCGAACATGGCCTTGATCAGGCGGTAGTTTTTTTGGATTTTTGGTATGACATAACCGTATCCTTTTTTATACTCTTTTTCGTTGAGACGTACATCCTGGGAAAGTTGATGGAATTTGATGTTCTGGCGTTGTAAAATTTCCGCGAAGTGCCAGGTCTTTGCGGCATCCTTGCTATCGCCGAATACTAGGGCCTTGTCATTACCAATGGCGGATTCGATGCCCATGTCCCTAAAAAATACCCGCTGGTAATCCAGCATCTTGACCCGCATGGCTTGGGCCGCTTTTATGGTGGACAAGGCGGTAACGAATTGGTTGCGAATGGTAAACGGAAAACTCAAAGTGCCGTTTTCACTTTCCTGCAAATGGCCCCTTGAGCTGCCTTGTTCGAAGAGGATACCGACGCCGCCATTGATGTCGGGAAATGTCGAACCTTTACCATAATAGAAGTCGTCATAATCTTCTTCGGAATAATAGAGCGACCCAATGCTATCAAGGGCCCTGGCGTGATACGTCCCGATTTCTGCAGTTAGTTCCTGATTCATTTTTGGGGTAAGGGGATGTACCCGGGTCGGTTCCCCGGGTTGAAAAAAGAAGGTGGAATTCGTGCCCATTTCGTGATGATCGGTCAAGATGTTCGGCATCCACTTATGGAAAGACGCGATACGGGCGCGGCTTTCGGGCAGTTGTACAGGCAGCCAGTCCCGGTTCATATCGAACCAATAGTGGTTGGTGCGCCCGCCAGGCCAACCTTCGTGAAATTCCCTGTCGTTGCTATCGGAATTGAGATGGTCACTTTTATTGGTGTTGGCCCAATGCGCAAAGCGCTGCAGGCCATCGGGATTGAAGGATGGATCCATCAAAATGACCGTATTTTCTAAAAGTCCCTCGATTTCAGGACCTTGTGCGGCGGCCAGATAATAGGCGTAGGCCATACCGGCATTGGCACCGCTGGGTTCGTTGCCATGAATGGAAAAACCTTGGTAGACCACAATCGGCATCATATCAAGATTGAGGTTATCCCCGCCATTTTCGGTAAGAGCGACATGGTCTTGCCTAATTGTATCTAGATTTTTATGGTTCTCCGGTGTTGTTATTGTAAGTAGTAAAAGTGATCTTCCTTCAAAGGTTTCGCCCCGATTTTCGATAATAACACGGTCGCTTGCTTTTGCCAAGGCCTGCATATAGAACACGAGCTTGTCATGGGTAACGTGCCATTCGCCTACCTCGTGGCCAATGATTTCTTTAGGGGTAGGGATGGTTGGGTCGTAACTGACATCTTGCGGAAGATAGTAGCTGAGGTCAAGGCTATCTTGGGAGTGACCCAGCTGAAGAAATAAAAAGGCAATCATGAATACTATATTTTTCATATAATGTCAGTTTAGATCAGGCTATAAAAGTAGGTAATCCAAAATTGTATGCAAAAATGATACCTTTTAGAAAAATAAAAAAGGCCCGAAATGGGCCAATATTTACAATAAACTACACCGTGA
>NZ_JBGTHY010000309.1:0-2855 GCF_041745955.1 Pricia sp. | reverse complement strand
GAAATCATCCCGACTTTTTATATTTTTGCTCCGTAAATATAGCCAAGATGACTTCATTTTTTAGAGGAATAGAGGATTTGTTCGTAAACTATCTTTTTTGGCCGATGGACCAATTGCGATATATGGACAGCTGGTGGGGCGCCAATTTTTTTAGCTGGATCTTGGTTATCCTCGGTTTTGCAGGGTTCGTCTACTGGATGTTGGAACTTAAGAAATATGACGACAACGAAGAAGAGGACCGATCTAGCACCTCGCATTCGTTTTTGTAGGTCTGTCTGACCACATAGGTTCGATTTCGTTCAGAGATCGAAACCGATGTCTTTTCGGTAGTTCATGCCCTCAAATTTTATTTTGCCGATATTTTTATAGGATGTGCCCAGTGCTTCCTTGAAATCTTTTCCAAAGGAGGTTATCGCCATTACCCTTCCGCCGTCCGTAACAGTCTTTCCCTCTTTGTTCGTTGTGCCCGCATGAAACACTAAAGAATCATCGATTTCTTTAAAACCCGTGATAGTTTTTCCTTTCTCATAGGCTCCGGGATAGCCTCCGGAAACCAACATGACCGTGGCGGCCGTTCGTTCGTCGATTTCAAGTTCAACGCTATCCAACGTTTGATTGGCAACCGCTTCAAAAAGGGATACCATATCGTTTTTGATCCGCGGAACGACCACCTCTGTTTCCGGATCGCCCATACGCACGTTGTACTCTATGACCTTGGGGTCGTTGCCTACTTTGATCAATCCGATAAAAATAAAGCCTTTATAGGGCAGGTTGTCCTTTTTAAGGCCGTCAATGGTCGGTTTGATGATACGCCGGTGGATTTTATCCATAAGCTCGAAATCTGCAAAGGGAACGGGAGAAATGGCGCCCATTCCGCCTGTATTAAGCCCGGTGTCGCCCTCTCCGATGCGTTTGTAGTCTTTTGCAGTGGGCAGCACCTTGTAGCCCTTTCCATCGGTCAGCACGAAAACGCTCAACTCGATACCCGATAAAAACTCCTCTATGACCACAGTGGCGCTAGCTTCTCCGAATTTGGCATCGACCAACATGGATTCCAGTTCGTTTTTAGCCTCTTGCAAATCGTTTAAGATAACTACGCCTTTCCCGGCGGCCAGACCATCCGCTTTTAAAACAAAAGGTGGATTTAGGGATTCCAAAAAAGCAAAACCTTTCTGCAAGGTATCGGCCTTGAAACTGTCATAGGCCGCCGTGGGTATGTCATGCCGCATCATAAACTTTTTAGCGAATTCCTTACTGCCTTCAAGCTCCGCTGCCGATTTTTGGGGACCGATAATGGGGATGTGGGCCAAATCGTCATCCTTCAGAAAAAAATCATGGATGCCATTGACCAAAGGGTCTTCAGGGCCGACGATTACCATATGGATGTCTTCTTCCAGCACTGTTTTCTTTATAGTATTGAAATCATTTACACCTATCGGTATGTTCGTAGCGATTTCAGCAGTGCCCGCGTTGCCTGGGGCGACGAAAAGTTTCTCTAATTTCGGACTTTGTTTGAGTTTCCAGGCCAAGGTATGCTCGCGACCACCGGAGCCTAGGATAAGGATGTTCATGGATTTTGGTTTTGAACTGGTTTTGGGCAAAAATAGGGTTTGTGGTGGAATTTGTTAAATATCAGGGTATGTAGTTTCCCATTTTCGTATAGGGAACAATGTTTATTCCATTACTTCTTTTCTGAATCGATTGCCCTGCATAAACAACGATTCCACCTTTGGTGTCCGACAATTTGTTCCAATAATTGATAGCTTTGGTGTAGGCGGACGTTATGGTCTCACCGGCCTTGATTTCGATAGGGACAAGCTCAAGTCCATAATCCAGAACAATATCCACTTCATGTCCGCTTCGGTCACGCCAGAAATAGAGATTATCGCTCTTGCCCGCGTTGAATCTCTTTTTCATCAAATCGATGACCACCATATTTTCGAAAAATGCCCCCTTGAGGGGGTGCAAGTCCAATTGTTCCGCATTTTGGATTCCTAAAAGGGCGGAGACAAGACCAACGTCGTAAAAGTAGAGCTTCGGCATCTTCACAAGACGTTTGTTGAAATTTTTATGATGGGGCCTCAAACGGTAAATGATGAAACTAGCTTCCAACAAGCCAATCCAAGATTCTACGGTTTTACTGTCTATACCAGCCTCTACAGCCAAAGCGTTCTTATTTAACAACTGCCCGACCCTTGCCGCACATAAACGCAGAAATCGTTCAAAAACTAAAATATTACCGATGTTTTTGAGCTGTCTTATATCCCTTTCGACGTATGTTCTGATATAATTGGAGAACCATTTATCTACTTCAAAAGACTTATCGTATAGGGGCGGGTAAAAACCTTTGTGCAAAAGGGCGGCCACCCGACCGGGGAGTCTTTCTTGCAGCTCATCTATAGAAAAGGGCAACAGATTAATATAACCTACCCTTCCTGCTAAACTTTGAGTGATGTTTTCCTGTAACAAAAAATTATTCGAGCCCGTAAGCACAAAATGGAGTTCGGGACCGCTCTCATCCAATATTTGTAGCAGATATGAAAATAATTGTGGTGCCCTTTGCGCCTCATCAAGTATGGCCCCGGTCTGAAATTGACCCAAAAAACCTCTAGGATCTTCTACGGCAAAGTTACGAACATCTGGGTTTTCAAGATTCAGATAAGGTTTGTCGTCGTACACCTCACGAACCAAAGTAGTTTTTCCCGACTGCCGTGGGCCGACCAGCGCTACCGCTTTGTATTGTTCCGATAATTTTCGTAATTCTATATGTGCCCTTCTAGCAATCATATCGCAAATATATGACAATTTCGGAATTAGATTCCGAAATTGTCATATATTTCTTCTATAAGTCCTCC
>NZ_JBGTHY010000308.1:0-22435 GCF_041745955.1 Pricia sp. | reverse complement strand
CCAAGTATGCGAATATTGATGTGTAATTGATGTGTAATTGAGGCAAGTCGTTTACTTTCAAAAGATAAGATTTAAAAAGCCGCAGTCAAAATGACCACGGCTCTTAGCGTATTTGAAATGTAGAACTTGACTAGAGTCCTGTGTAAAGAAATTTTATTCTCTGGTGGCCATGATATTACCTGCGGCGTCGGCAAGCTTCGTTGCATCCTCCTCATTCAGCATGGATACAATTTCGGCTGACATGTCGGTGCCGGGGTAGGTTAAGGTATAGACATCGTCTTCATACGTCCACCGAAAATCCGTTTTAAAGGTGATACTGCCATTGTTTTTTTGATGGTACCGGCCCAAATAGGCGTCGTTAAAGATCCATTCTTGGCGAAGGGTCTGTTTTTTAGCCGTCTCTGTGGCTTCCGTTACTTCGACAACGGACCAAATTCCGATTACGGGATTGTTGTTTTCGGGAATTCGGGAACAGTTACTGGCCAAAATTATTCCGAGAATGGCCAGAAAGGAAAATAGCTTTTTCACTGTGTAGGTTTTTTGGTGATTCGGGCGTTCATATGAAAAGAACGCCGGACAGCCGTTCGCTATTGCTAAAATTCGATGTACGGTTCGTAAATTTGTCCATTCTTCGTTGAACGGCTAATTCTTTTAACAAGTGATGTAATTCATCGGATATTTCCTAAAATTCTAAAACGCTTTTATAGGTATTTCATCGGATTTTTTAATTGGGATTGTTTATTTTTGAGGCTATCGTAAAAAAATCACACACATGAAAGTAACCGTAGTAGGGGCAGGAGCCGTAGGCGCAAGTTGCGCGGAGTACATTGCCATCAAGAATTTTGCGGCCGAGGTCGTTTTGTTGGATATCAAGGAAGGCTACGCCGAGGGCAAGGCGATGGACCTGATGCAGACCGCATCCTTGAACGGGTTCGATACCAAGATAACGGGCGTTACCGACGACTATTCCAAAACGGCCGGTAGTATGATTGCCGTTATCACCTCTGGCATCCCCAGAAAACCGGGCATGACCCGAGAAGAATTGATCGGTATCAATGCGGGCATCGTAAAGACGGTCTCCTCGAATCTCGTAAAGCATTCCCCGGACGTCACGATAATCGTAGTAAGCAATCCCATGGATACGATGACGTATTTGGTCCATAAGACGACCGGGCTTCCGAAAAACAAGATTATCGGAATGGGCGGCGCTCTTGATAGTGCCCGTTTCAAATACCGGTTGGCGGAAGCCATGGAAGCCCCGATTTCCGATATAGATGGCATGGTCATTGGCGGCCATAGCGACACGGGTATGGTGCCGCTAACCTCGCATGCGACACGTAATAGTATTAAGGTATCGGAATTTTTATCGGAAGACCGTTTGCAGCAAGTGGCCGAAGATACCAAAGTAGGCGGGGCAACCCTGACCAAGCTATTGGGCACCAGTGCCTGGTATGCGCCCGGTGCCGCGGTATCCGCTTTGGTACAGGCCATTGCCTGCGACCAAAAGAAAATGTTTCCCTGTTCCACCCTGGTGGAAGGTGAATACGATCTCGACGACATCTGTATCGGCGTACCCGTAATCTTGGGTCGCGGCGGTATCGAAAAAATAGTCAATATCCCGCTTAGCGATACCGAAAAGTCCAAAATGCAGGAAAGTGCCGAAGGTGTTAAAAAAACCAACGGACTGCTGGAGTTTTGACAAGATACCATCCTTTAAAGTTAATGCCCTTTAAAGCCAACATCTTTCTAAAATAACATCCGCAATAGAAGCAATTCTCTGCGGATGTTTTCATTTTTAACCGTTGTTATTCCCGTTTAGTCTACGTAATTTCCATGTGCCGGACACAAACCGAGGTTTTAATAGGGGGGGGTCACCGCTCTTGTCGAAACGCAGCGGCCTATCATTTTTCCATTGCAATAACTCCCAAATATATTGCCCAATCCGTTAGGAAAATCCATATATTTGCACGCTGTAAGAAAAAGCACCCACAAATTTACACAACCAATGCAAAATAAAGGACTTATCAAGCTTTTCGCCCTCTTGTTCGGGCTGGTGAGCATCTACCAATTATCCTACACGTTTATCGGCAACAAGTTTGAAAGCGATGCCGAAACCTACGCCATTAACAGCGTTCCCGAAAGTGAGGAAGATTATGTATCCAAGCGCCAAGAACTGGAGACCCAGTATTTGGACTCCATCGGCGATCAGACCGTTTTCGGGTTCACGAACTACAACGAGGCCAAGAAAAAGGAGCTCAACAAAGGCCTTGACCTTAAAGGGGGTATCAACGTTACCCTGCAGATTTCGGTAAAGGATATTTTAAAGGGATTGGCCAACGGCTCTAAAAATCCGGTTTTCAACAAGGCTTTGGCCGATGCCGATGCCGCTTCCAAAAATAGTGATGATACGTACGTAGAACTGTTCTTCGAGGCGTGGGACAAAATCAAGGGCGATAGCAAATTGGCGTCTCCCGATATTTTTGCCAACAAAAGCCTGAGCGACGAGATCAATTTTCAGATGGGCGATGAAGAGGTGAAGCCTATCATCCGAAGAAAGATCGATGAATCCGTAGTATCCGCTTTTGAGGTATTGCGCGAGCGTATCGACGGCTTTGGGGTGACCCAGCCCAATATACAGCGCGAAGGGAATTCAGGCCGAATTTTGGTAGAACTGCCCGGTGCCCGGGATATCGCCCGTGCACAGGACCTACTTTCAAGTACGGCGGAACTGGAGTTCTGGGAAACGTATCAGCCCGACAACCAAGAGCTGCAGGCCTTCTTTTTTCAGGCCAACGAAAAGTTGAAATCAATGGTCGATACGACCGCCACGGAACAAAAGCCTGTCAAGCAGGAATCCGAACTTGATTCCCTTTTGTCGGATGTATCGCAGGATTCCCTGGATATCGCTACGGGACAGAACCCGCTTTTCGACAAATTTCAGCTCGGCCAGACCGGAAGCTATGCCGTGGGTCTTTCGGCAGTGCAAGATACAGCAGCGGTGGGTGCATTGCTAAGGAAAAAGGAGATCCGTAGATTACTTCCGGCAAACCTACAATTCGTAAAATTTCTATGGGAAAGGCCTTCCGAGGGTTCCGAGGTTGCCGCGCTGTTTGCCTTGAAATCGAATAGGGAAGGTACCCCCCGTATGGGCGGGGACGTGGTGAGCGATGCCAGGGACGAATTCCTAAATGGAAGCCCTATCGTTACCATGGCCATGAATACCCGCGGCGCTAAAGAGTGGGAAAAGCTCACCGGCGATTCTTTCAATAATCAAACCGGTATTGCCATTGTGTTGGACAATAAAGTCTATACCGCACCGGGCGCAAGGGGCGCCATTTCCGGCGGTAGAACGGAAATAACAGGTACTTTCACGGTCAACGAGACCAAAGATATCGCCAACGTATTGCGTGCCGGTAAATTACCCGCTTCGGCAGATATTATACAGTCGGAAGTTGTAGGCCCGTCGCTGGGGCAGGAAGCCATCGATAGCGGATTTATGTCATTTGCCATTGCCATGATTTTCGTATTGCTTTGGATGATCTTTTATTACGGTAAGGCCGGTATCTTTGCCGATATTGCCCTACTATTCAACATCCTTTTGATATTCGGGGTATTGACCAGCTTGGGTGCAGTGCTCACCCTGCCCGGTATTGCCGGTATCGTATTGACCATTGGTATGTCTGTGGATGCCAACGTACTTATCTTTGAACGGATCAAAGAGGAGCTGGCCAAGGGCAAAGGAAAATCCCAAGCGGTCGCCGACGGTTTCAGCAATGCGCTTTCATCCATTTTGGATGCCAACATCACGACGGGACTGACCGCGATAATTCTTTTCGTATTCGGGTCGGGGCCCATCAAGGGTTTTGCGACCACCTTACTTGTAGGTATCGTTACTTCATTGTTTACCGCCATTTTTATCACACGTTTGCTGGTGGATTGGTATATCGGTGGAAAATCAAGACGATTGGATTTTTCTACGGCCATTACCAAAAACCTGTTCAAGAACGTGAATATCAACTTCTTGGGTAAAAGAAAGATTGCCTATGTATTCTCGCTGATCATGTTGGCCATTGCAGTATTCTCGTTGGTGACCAATGGGTTGCAGGAAGGTGTGGACTTTGTAGGAGGCCGTTCTTACCAAGTGCGTTTCGAGAAAATAGTGAACCCCTCTGAAATCGCTTCCGAACTGAACGAGGTCTTCGGTAGCGGCACCAACGTAAAGACGTTTGGCGATGCGAACCAGATAAAGATCACTACTCCGTATAAGGTCGATGTGGAAGGTATTGAAGTGGATAATGAAATTCAATCCAAACTTTTTGATGCGCTACAAAAATATTTGCCCGATGGCACCAGCTTACAGGATTTCAAAGTAGGGGGCAGTGGAAAGTCGATTGGTATCCTACAAGCGGTAAAAGTGGGACCTACGATTGCTGATGACATAAAGAACAATGCGTTTTTGGCCATTATCGGTTCTTTAGCCGTGGTATTCCTTTATATATTGCTGCGTTTTAGAAAGTGGCAATTTTCCCTTGGTGCGGTAGTAGCGGTTTTTCATGATGTGGTTATCGTACTTGGTATCTTCTCTTTGTTCGGAACGGTAATGCCCTTTAACATGGAAATCGATCAAGCCTTTATTGCGGCGATACTGACCGTTATCGGATATTCGTTGAACGATACCGTGGTCGTTTTCGACCGTATTCGTGAGATTGTAGCCGAAAAGGGATGGCGTGATGGCGAAAATACCAATCTGGCCTTGAACAGTACGTTGAGCCGAACCTTGAATACCTCATTGACCACCTTGGTGGTGCTTTTGGCCATATTCGTTTTCGGTGGCGAATCACTGCGCGGCTTTATGTTCGCTATGATCGTAGGAATTATTGTAGGCACCTATTCTTCTTTGTTTATTGCTACCCCGGTGATGTATGACACCTTGAAGACCGCGACCAGGATTGGGGTCGTTAAGAAAACTAAATCTGCGGACACAATTAAGGCTTAGTTTCAGCAAAGACCTCATAAGTTTTCAAAAATATATGAGGTCTCCAAGAAATGAAATATCCTTCCCTACAATCTCCGACCTATGGATCCTGCTTCGGTCATTTCCAGTTGATAGATATGGTCGGGTTCGAGTCCCGGTTCTTTTCGGTGGGATACAAAAATGGTAGTGGTCTCACTTTCCTTGGCGAATTTGTTGACCAAGGTTACGAAGAGTGCCGCGCTTTCATCGTCGAGACCGGCGGTGGGCTCGTCCAAGATGAGTAGGGGCGGATGTTTGATCATGGCCCTGGCACACATGACCAAGCGCTTTTGCCCCATCGAGAGGTCGTGATAGAGCCTATCCTTGATTTGCCATAGGCCTATCAGTTGTAACCACGCTTTGGCGAGTCTCAATTGTACTTCGGTCGGCTGAATGTAAAGCCCAATAGAATCGTTAAGTCCGGATATGATCATGTGCTCGACCGAATGGTAGCCGGTAAACTTATCGGTCATCGAGGGCGTGAAATACCCTATCTTTTTTTTGATGTCCCAAACACTTTCGCCACTGCCTTTTTTACGGCCAAAAATATAGAGTTCCTGTCCGTAGCCTTTCGGATTTTCGCCCGTTATCATCGAGAGGATGGTCGTTTTTCCGCTTCCATTTTTTCCTCGGAGTTCCCAAAAATCCCCCTTTGCTATCGTCCAATCGATAGCCTTCAATATGGGTCTGTTTCCATAGGAAACATGGACTCCTTTGAGTTCTATCAAGATAGCCGCATCAAATTCCATGGGATGCAAAGGTGGGGGGATCTCTTCTTCAAACTTCCCTATGACCTGCGAAGAAGAGGGCACTTTGTCGCCCTCGATACCTGTCAAAATTTCTACTGCGAGCTGGGCAAATTTAGGAATGAAGGGCAGAACGTCGGATTTTCTGCTCACAAGTTGCACCATGGATATTTTTTTGGATACCCTTGCTAGCTGTATTTTGAGTTCCGTCTGGGTATCGGTGTCGAGATTGTCGAAGGGGTTGTCCAAAACGATAAATTCGCAATCCGAGGATAGGATATGCTTGAGCAGGGCTTTTTTCTGTTCGCCACTGGACATTGATTGTAAGGATTGCTCGGTATCTAAAGTCAATATTTTAGTGCCGTGGCGGTCTTCTTCGTCGATAAAACGCTTAATGGCAATTTTCGAAAACAGGGAACCCTTGGCACCTTGAAACGCTTGAAATTTTTTCGGTGGATGTCCCTGTAAAAGCAAATCGATGAGGTAGTCTTTGTTCGAGGTATTGTCAAGAAAAATGGCCCAGTGTTCTATTTTCATTAGGGATGCTTATGATACTAATTTATACTTTATCCTGAAAATATGTACTGGATTATCGCAATAGGTCGTCGTCTTATCAAAAACATCCCATTGTTCAAAGCCACTTTTTGGGAAGGTAGGTTGTCAACCTGAATGATGGAGATCAGCGACCTTGCCAGTCCGTTTTCAAAAGCAAATACCTTACATTTTTTAGCGGCCTCCGTGGCGAATCCTTTTTGCCAATAGTGAGGCAAGATGGAGTAGCCTATTTCCAATTCGCCAATACCATCGACGGTCTGCACCAACAATCCGCATAAACCGATAAGATTCCCGCTTGTTTTTAGGATCAAGGCGTTCATGCCGCCCCAATTTTTTTCGTAGCGTTCGAAAATCCTTGCAAATTGCTGTTGGCAGGCGGTTTCAGGGTCTTTGGGCAATCCTTCCCAAAATTGTGAACTTCTAGGGTCTTGATGAAAGGGTAGCCAATCATTGAAGTCTGATGGGCTCACTTTTCTGAATAGCAAACGTTCGGTTTCTTCGCCGGCTAGCAGTAGGTTCATGAGTTTAGAAAAGGTTGAATATTGATACCGGCAACCGATACCCGTTAACCATCGACTTTCTTCCCCGATTTGAACATAAGGTAAAGTCCGATCAAGATAAACGGAATGCTCAACCATTGCCCGGTTGACAAAAGGCCTAGTGATTCTTCGAAACCGCCTTGGCTTTTCTTGACGAATTCTACGAAGAAGCGGATAGTCCACAGCAAAACTAAAAACAGGCCGAAGAGAAATCCCCGATTATTCTTTTTGTCGGTCTTCCAATAGAGAAAATACAGGATAATGAATACAAAAATATAGGCGATGCCTTCATATAACTGCGTCGGATGCCGATAGGGAATCTCCTCCAAATATTGCGAAAACTGCGGATTATTTTCTATTGCATCATAAGCGGCGTTTACCGTTTTTTCTTTAGTAATGGCCAAAGCTTTTGCGGGATGCATATCATCGGAATCCCGAATAAACTTTACGGCAAAAGCAGAAGAAGTATCGGTTACCTTTCCGTTGATTTCAGAGTTGAAGAAATTCCCTAACCGGACGCAGAATGCACCGATAGCACAGGGAATCGTCATACGGTCAAACAACCAGAGCATCGTAAAGCCCTCATGCTTTCTAGTATACAGATATACGCTGATCATGATGCCGATAATCGCCCCATGGCTTGCCAGGCCGGTAAAGCCAGTGAACTCATAGCCGTTGATAAACCCGAACAGCGCTCCATCGGCACTTTCGCGAATGGGCAGCAAAATTTCCAGTAAATGGTTTTGATAATACGGCCAATCGTAAAAAAAGACATGGCCCAAGCGTGCGCCGAGCATAGTGCCAAGCACCGTATAGATAAAAAGGGAATCTAGCTGTTCAACGGTCTTCTTTTCGTTCAGGAAAATCCTTTTCATAATAAACCAGCCCAGCGCAAAGGCTACGATCCATAAGAGGTTATAATATTTGATCTGTATCGGGCCGAGCGTAAAAAGCGTTTCGTTCGGATTCCAAATAATTCCCAAGAAATACATGTGGTTCTGTTTTTGAAGCGGCTAAGATACAAAAATGGGTTTGGGGTTCGTGATTTTTCTGATTGTTGTTTTTGATAGGGGTAGTGGAGGTTGGGTATTGGATTTGAGTTTGAACTTGCGCTTGAACCTGAACTTTTTCAGGGCACCGGATCATAACCATCGCCGCCCCACGGGTTACAACTGAGTATCCTTTTCAAAGAGAGCCACCCGCCTTTAAAAAGACCATGTTTATTTAGGGCTTCCAAGGTGTATTTTGAGCAAGTAGGGGAGTAGCGGCAGGTAGCGGGCGTGTAGGGGGAAATGGCGACCTGATAGAACCGGATCAGCAGAACGAAAGGGGCTATCAGGATTTTTTTCATTGTTGCGGGTTCGTTGGGGTCAGTTCACACTAAAAGTCGTCCCCTCCTTACCATCTTTCAGCTGAATGCCCAGTTCCGCCAATTGATCGCGGATTTTATCGGAGGTGGCGAAATCTTTGTTCTCACGGGCTTCTTTCCGGAATCGGATCAGCATTTCGACCACGCCGGAAAGTTTTTCGGTATCGGCGGCATTTCCCGCTTTTTGCTCAAGGCCGAGTACCTCGAAAACAAAGTTGTTTATGGTCAGTTGCAGGGCCTCCTTGTCCTTTGAGGTTATGCTTTCCTTGCCTTCCTTGATCAGGTTGATATGGCGTACGGCCTCAAAAAGATGGGCGATGAGAATCGGCGTGTTGAAATCGTCGTTCATGGCATCGTAGCAGTGTTGCTCCCATGCTTTAACATCGAAATCACTTTGGTTGCCGGTTTTCAGGCCATCAAGTGCAGCGAAAGCTTCCATTAATTTGGCAAAGCCTTTTTCGGAGGCTAGAAGTGCGTCTTCGCTAAGATCAAGAATACTCGCATAATGGGCCTGCAGCATAAAAAAGCGGACTACCGATGGCGAAAACGGCTTGCTGAGCAAGTCATTTTCCCCGGTAAAAATCTCTCCGGGCAAAATATTATTACCGGTGGACTTGGCCATTTTCTTTCCGTTCATCGTCAGCATATTGGCATGCATCCAATAGCGGACCGGTGAGTGGCCGTAACTGGCTTCCGCCTGGGCGATCTCACATTCGTGATGCGGGAATTTTAGGTCCATTCCCCCGCCATGTATGTCGAAGGTCTGCCCGAGATATTTAGTGCTCATCACGGTACACTCCAAATGCCATCCGGGGAAACCATCGCCCCAAGGCGAGGGCCAGCGCATGATATGCTGGGGTTCCGCTTTTTTCCAAAGGGCGAAGTCCTGTGGACTTTTCTTATCGTCCTGGGCGGTGAGCTCGCGGGTATTGGCGATCATATCTTCCAGTTTCCTACCGCTTAGTTTTCCGTATTCATGGGTCTTGTTAAACTTGGCCACATCGAAATATACCGAGCCGTTAGCCTCGTAGGCATATCCCTTTTCAAAGATTTCTTTGATAATCTCGATCTGTTCAATGATATGTCCCGTTGCGGTCGGTTCGATACTAGGGGGCAAGAGATTGAATTTTTCCAGCGTATTATGAAAATCGAGGGTATAGCGCTGTACCACTTCCATCGGCTCCAGTTGTTCCAAGCGTGCTTTCTTGGCAATTTTATCCTCCCCATCCTCAGCGTCGTCTACCATGTGTCCGGCGTCAGTAATATTGCGTACGTAGCGTACTTTGTATCCCAAATGCTTGAAATACCGAAAAATCATGTCGAAGGACATAAAAGTGCGGCAGTTGCCGAGATGCACATTGCTATAGACCGTAGGGCCACAAACGTACATCCCGATATGGCCTTCGTTCAAGGCTTCGAAAACTTCTTTTTTGCCGGAAAGGGAATTATGGATTCTTATGGATGGGTTTTGGTAAGATTGCATATGGGGCAAAGAGGTTTAGAAATTGGTATCCAAATTAATATAATCCAAAAACTCCCGGCGTACATCCTCATTTTTGAATTTCCCGCCGTATTCCGCGGTTACGGTACTGCTTTCAATATCGCGAATACCCCTTGAATTGACGCAAAGGTGCTTGGCATCGATGACACAGGCCACATCATCGGTACCCAAAACTTTTTGAAGCTCGCGCACGATCTGAATGTTCAAGCGTTCCTGTACCTGTGGGCGTTTTGCGAAATAATCGACGATACGGTTCATTTTGGATAGTCCCACAACGGTACCGTTCGAAATGTAGGCGATATGCGCCTTGCCAACTATCGGCAACAAGTGGTGCTCGCAGGTGGAGTAGAGGGTGATATTCTTTTCCACCAACATCTCACCATATTTATATTTGTTGGCAAATGTGGAGGATTTTGGTTTTCTATCGGGATGCAATCCCCCGAAAATTTCTTTGACAAACATTTTGGCGACTCGGTCCGGTGTACCTTTTAAGCTGTCATCGTTAAGATCAAGGCCCAAGGTCAACATGATTTCCCGGATATTACCGCGAATACGTTCTATTTTTACGGAATCATCTAATTCAAAGGCATCCTCGCGTAAGGGGGTTTCTTCCGATGCCGAGGCATGGTCGTCGCCCATTGCTTCATATTGCTTTTCCAAAGCGTTGTCTATTTTCATACGCATCCTAAACTAAAGCCTTTTTAAAATTAGAATCTTACCAGCTGTAAAACGGATGCAAAGATATACATAATATGGCACTTTATGCCCCCTAAGCGCCGTTACACAACATAAATTGGTGTTAAGCGAAAAGGGGGATTATTTTTACGCTGCCCAAAGCGTATCTGCGTATGAACCGTTTTTTAGGAATTTTCTTTCCCCTATTTTTTCTCGGGATGGTGGCCCAGGCCCAAGTCGCCTCCGATTGTGGCTATGCCATTCCCATTTGTAATGACACCCCGACAAACGGAGGAACGAACGGATTCGGTATGGACGATTTCAACGGCGCGCTCGAAAGTGGATGCTTGGAAGAGACCCTCGACGGCACTATCGAATCGAATTCCGCATGGTACCGTTTTCGAACGGGCGCTTCGGGAGAATTGGGATTTAACATCGGGGTCGATACCAACGAAGATTGGGATTTTGCCCTTTACAAAACGGACGATTGCGACAGTTTGGGGGACCCGGTACGCTGTAATTTTTTCGATGATAATGAAGCCAATGCCTTTATCGGGGTTGGCGAAGATCCCACAGGTAATATACGCAATGTGGAGTACGAAGACTGGTTGCAGGTCGCGCCCGGAGAGGAATATTACCTGTTCATCAATAATTTCAGTAATGTCAACTCCGGATTTTCAATTCAGTATTCAGGAAACATTTTTGTGACCAATCCCTATGATGCGCTGGACTGTTCGATTGTCGACAACCTTCTGGGTCCGCCGCGATCGGCCTGTGAAAACGATGTAGTGATTTTAAATGCGGCCATTTCTGACGCTTTGCAATATACCTGGTTCAAGGATGTGGGGAACGGATTCCAATTAATTATGGGTGCGCTTGAATCGACACTTCAAGCCGATGTCTCCGCAAATTACAGGGTCGAGGTCATCCGGCCCTCAAGCACTATTGTCAGCGATCAACAGGTGGCCTTTTCGGAAATGCCCATCGCTTACGCGGTAGATGATGAAGCCTCATGTACCCATCTGGATGTTGTGGATTTTTCCCAAAAAGATGCTGTAATTCTTGGAAGCCAAGATTCGACCCGGTTTATGGTCAGCTATTATGCATCCTTGGCCGACGCGACCAACGGGGTGAACGTATTGCCCAAGCAGTATCCTTCCCAAGCCGGTTCACAAACGATCTATGTGCGGGTCGGTTCCATTGATAATCCGGGATGTTTTGACGTGTCCCAAAATTTTCAATTGATCAATTTGGAAACGCCGGTACTTGATTTCCCCGAGGAAGCCTATCTCTGTGAAGCCAATATGGGCATATTCCTGGGTTCGGAAAATCCGAATGCCAGCTACACCTATCGATGGGATTCCGGGGAAACATCACCTATTATTGAGGTAACCGAAGCGGGCAGCCACACGGTAACGGTAACCAACACGCAAGGCGGACTTAGTTGTAGCGATTCGCGAACAATTACCGTGAGCGTATCGCTACCCCCAAAGATTAACGACATCGAAATCGAAGATTTGAGCAACAACAACACGATAACGGTGATGGCCGATGGACCAGACGCCCTTGAGTACCGATTGGACGATGGGGAGTATCAAAACGGCAATAAATTTTACGACGTTCTACCCGGCAGGCACTCTGTGACAGTTAACGACCCACGGGGCTGTGGTGCCGCAACCGAGGAAATCGTAGTTATAGGCTTTCCTAAATTTTTTACGCCCAACAATGACGGTTCGAACGATATATGGACCATTTCAGGCTTAGATCTTTTAGAGGACCCATCGATATCGATTTTCGATCGGTATGGAAAATTAATGGCCATGCTTGACGGAAACACTTTTGATTGGGCCGGCACGTTCGGGGGAAGACTCCTTCCCGAATCCGATTATTGGTTTAGACTTACCTATACCGATGATAGCGGCCAGACCGTGACGGCCAAGTATATCAATAACCACTTTTCGTTGAAGCGGTAATCGTCCCACTGCCTATCGCAACGGCCAACGCCCTTCCTCCCTTTCATCGATAAACTGTCAATTTCTCCCGTTGAAACATACTAAACAGGGTCTTAAATAGTTATAGATAAAAGCATTTTTAGCCCGACTCTTATGCGACCTGCCCCTTATGCCTTGTTTGCCCTATTCCTGATGTTTTGTATAGGGATACGGGCACAAAACTCCCCCGATTGCCGAACCGCTATTCCTGTTTGTGCCGATGCGCCTATCATGGGCTACGCCGATGGTAGCGGTGATATCGACGATCTTGATCCGGAAGTTATACGTTTATACGATTGTCTTGAGAAAGGTAGTGTCAGTTCCGCAAACATAGAAAATAATGCATCATGGTTCGTTTTTCGTGCCGGAACGGGCGGGCAGGTCGGTTTTGACATCGAAGCCTTGCCTGTCGGTGGTTCGGGAACCCCGACCGCGGAATGGGATTTTATCGTCTTTGGTCCGGATCCCGATTGTACCGCTATCAGTGACGGTACGGCACCTGTGGCCGCCTGTAACTACGAGGTCAACAACACCAACTTTACCGGTATTGGGGTGAATCCCGTTAGCGGACAGGAAGGCGGCGTTTTTGTGGATGATGTTACGGAAGGGAACAACAATACATATGCCCCTTGGTTGGAGGTGTTGCCGGGGGAGATGTATTACATCCTTATAAATAATTACAATACCAATTTCGATGACGAGGCCGAACAATTTATGCTCTCGTTTACCGGGAGTTCGGTGGATGCCGATCAGAACACTGCTTTGGATTGTACTTTGAGGGACGAGTTTTTAGGATTGGATATTGTTGCTTGTGAAGGTGATCCCGATATTCCTCTGAGTGCCCTTAATTCTCCCGCAGGCCCCGATATTCTGAATGTTGCCTGGTCCGTCGACCATGATGACGATGGTACCATCGATGCGCCGCTGGGTTCGGGCCCTTCAGCCACTGAAATAGTGGTTACCAGTTCCAATTCCGGTCGCTATTTTGTTGACATTACTACCAGTTTTGGACAGGTAACCGATGATATCCTGATTACCTACTATGGAATTCCCGTTTTGGACAGGGTCGAGCTTTTAAATTCCAACCTCACCCTAAATCCAGATCGAAACAATATCGAGATTTTTGTGGATGGTGATGGGGATTACGAATATGCCGTCAACGGTGGTGGATTTCAGGATGACCCTGTTTTCAATGATGTGCCGCCAGGAATCAACACGGTCATTATCAATGATAAAAATAGATGTGGTACCACCGACGCGCTGGAATTTTTGGTTGTCGGTTATCCGAAATTTTTCACCCCCAACAGCGACGGCGCCAACGATACATGGAATATTAGGGGTATGGAGACTTTGGATGATCCCTCGGTATTCGTTTTCGATAGATACGGAAAGTTATTGGCCCAGTTAGGAATCAACGCCGATTGGGACGGTACCTTCAACGGATCGCCGCTACCTTCTTCCGATTATTGGTTTCGATTGGAGTACGGCGGGCAAGAAGATGGAGTGTTGGTCGCTAAATCGACACGGACGCATTTTACATTGAAGCGGTGATTCTTGCCAAACGCAATGGGCTATCAAGATACGCTGCACCTATCGCAAAAAACGATTGGCGAACAGTGTAGATAGGTAAAGCGGTAAAGTGAATGGATATTTCCCTTTAGAAGTTTAAGGTATATCCCAAACTATAGTTCATATTGATTTTATTGACAAGGGCAGGTGTATTGATTCCGGTCTCGGCCAAATAACGAAGAACATCTTGCTCTGTACGATTGATGGCAAAATCCAATCGGCTTGCACCGAAGTTAAAGCCGAGACCCCCGGAAATGCCGTTGAGGTCGCCGATGATGTTTCCATCTTCATACGGACTTTGCTCGTAGCGATACCCGGCCCGTAAGCTGAGCCTGTCAATTCGGTATTCGCCCCCGGCCCTAAAGGAAGATACCGCGCCTAGTCTCTCCGAAATAAAAGCGTTCTCAGAGGCAAAAATAGCATCGCTAGAGGGGCGCAACTCCGCGTTCGAGAAGTCTTGGTAGCCATAGTCGAAGCTTAGAAGCCCGTTTTGGCCAAATACTGCGGCAATACTTCCGGTCAATTTACCGGGTGTCTTAATTTGATAGTCAAAGATAGTAGTACCTAAAAAAGGCGAACCATCGATCTCGGAATTTCTGTTCCGGTAGTTCGAACTGATACGTTGCGCAAAATTATCGGTCAAACGATACCAGGTGGGCGATTGATAACTTGCGCCTACCCGGATAAAGTCGTTCAGTTTTCCAATGGCTCCCAAACCGAGCGAAAATCCGCTGCCTTCGGTCCGTAACAAATTTTCAAGGATAGTTCTGCGTACCTCCGAGTTGGAGTCGATATACTCCTCTTGATACCGGTTCAACCTATCAAAAAGCACATTATGAAAGTTCAATGAGGCACCGAACTGGAGATGTTCGCCATATTGTGTGGCCGCATTTACCGTAAACTTGCTGTTTTGTCCCGAAACGGTCTGACGGAAGTTCTGCGAAAGGTCGTTGTAATCGGCATTTGAAATATAAGTGGTTTCATTCGGATCATCGGGATCTGTAGGGTCGATAATACCCGCTTGAAAGCCAAGAAACGCCTGTTGCGCGGGGTATCCAAGACCATCGGTGGCGCCAATGTCCAAATAGGCATCGGTCAAGGTTTCATTGTCCCGTGTTTGAAGATTCTCTGTGGCGATGCCATCCGCAAAATTCAGGAAATAAGTATCTATTCCCTCGTTGCTAAGCCCCGTTACATTGATACGGTCGTCGAAATTTTGAACCATATCATAGTTGAAGGCAGCGGATATTTTTTTCCATTTCGAATCCGGGTCTTTGGACTTAAAAACCAAAGCGCCTCCCACCTGATTGATGTCCAGCGAATTCGAGTTGCCGTTGGTTAGGGTTCCTTGGTAGTCCGCTTCGGCCCTACTGTCGAAATAGGTGCCCGTAAACGTAAAAAGGCTATTGTTGAATACGGCACTACCGGCCGGATTGGCGCCCAACGCCGATAAATCGCCCCCTAAGGCGCCGAAAGCACCGCCCATACCTTGAAAGCGGGCGCTGCCCTGCAGGTTCTCGTTGCTGTAGCGAAGCACATCATCGATGTTCTGGGCACTTGAAATGGCGCATGCGGACAGCGCTATGAAAGTCAAAAATCTTTTCATTCTAAGCAATTTTTAAATCAATTTTGGATTTGTTTCTATGGGCTTAACAAGGAAATTATCATCGAACATCTATTCCAATTTGGAATTCGGTTCCTAACGGCCGGATGATTTTTGTTCTAGTTACCTCTTCTTCCGCCCGATGAAGAAGCACGTGAAGCACCGCTAGAGCTTCTGGACGAACTTCCTGAACTTCCGACGTTGCCCGACGAGCTTCTAGAACTACTTCCGGAGCTTCTGTAGCTACTACTAGGGCTCGAACTGCGGCTACTTGATGATCGATAGCCGGTGTTGCCACTACTTCGTGGCGAAGAACTTCGGTACGATTGGTCGCTTCGCGAACTTGAACTTCGGTAGGTGCCGCTACTGCTCTGGGTTCTGGTGCCCGAGCTGCGATACGTTGAACTTCTGGGTGTCGTTGATCGGGCGGTACTGCTTCTCGGTGAGGAGCCACTATACGATTGACTACTTCTTGAAGAACGGTTATAGTTGGGTGTGGCCCGCGTACTTCTGCTGGTACGGTACGATTGGTTTCTATCCACGCCTACGGTTCTTCTTGATGTGGCCGAGCTATTTCTATCACCGCTATAGCTTCGTGAGCTTCGCGCGGCCGAGCTTCTGTTGGTACTTGACCTAGAACTACCAGCATCATATCGTGGCGTTGATCTGTTCCGATTCACGTTCGATCTGGTATTTGAAGCATATCGTGAATTGTTTCCGGTTATGGAGTTGGTGTTGCGATTATAACCTCTTCGGGTGGAATTATAGGCATAATTCCGGTGTCCATAATTTTGTCCATAGTAGTTGTTGAAACCATTGTAATACCCGTATGGTGGGCACCAGGTTCCGTAACCGCCCCATCCGTATCCGGCATATCCTCCCCATCCGAAGCCGCCATAGCCGCCCCATCCGAAGCCTCCACCACCCCATCCCCAAGGGCTGTAGCGATATCTCCACGGATTGTAATAGCCGCCTCCCCATCCGAAGCCGTAACCGCCCCAACCGTACGCATTGATTAACCAAGGTGAACCGAAGCCGAAGCCGCCCCAGCCGTTGTCGATTACATTAATATTGACACTGGTAGTATTATCACCCCAACCGGCATAACCTGCGTAGTCGTTGTTGTTATCGTAATAATCGGTCAACTGGCCTTGCGGCACACTGTCGTTTTCCATTTCGCCATCGCTACTATACGAGTCGATATCGGTGAAGATTTCACCATCCAACGCCTCTTTTGTTTGGGCCGCCTGCCGTCCGAAATAGTTGGTATAGGCCTCGTTAGCGGGTTCTTGTTTTTTCGCTTCTTTTCGCTGTGGCCCTTCCGTAGTGACTTGATTGTCATTGGAATAAATACCGTCATTATCGTAATAGGAAGCGGATTGATATGATCCGCAGGAGGCCAATATGATACCTGATAGGGCGGAAAGGGCCGCAATACGGATTTTTGGAACGGGTAGGGAATAGATCATAGCGGTAATTTTATTGTTGAACTTAGTAAAAATAAGTAGTTTTACCCAATTATTTTAGTTAATAAGAGCAAGATTTATGCCAAACTACGAAACATGGGTAAAAGGTTAACGAAGCGTAACGAAGATTATTCCAAATGGTACAACGAACTGGTGATCGGGGCCGATCTGGCCGAGAATTCCGGAGTCAGGGGCTGTATGGTCATCAAGCCCTACGGATTTGCCATCTGGGAGAAAATGCAGGCGGAATTGGATCGGATGTTTAAGGAAACGGGACATGAAAATGCCTATTTTCCATTATTTATACCAAAATCCTATTTGAGCAAAGAGGCCAGTCACGTAGCCGGTTTCGCCAAGGAATGTGCGGTAGTCACGCATTATCGTCTGAAAAATGCGGAGGATGGTAGCGGTATTATCGTTGATCCGGACGCCAAACTCGAGGAAGAACTTATTGTAAGGCCAACTTCGGAAACCATAATTTGGGATACGTATCGAAGATGGATACAGTCGTACCGCGACCTGCCCCTGTTGATCAACCAATGGGCCAACGTCGTGCGCTGGGAAATGCGTACGCGCCTGTTTCTTCGTACTGCGGAATTTCTTTGGCAAGAGGGCCACACCGCACACGCCACTGAACCGGAAGCTATCGAAGAAGCCGAAAAAATCATGCACCTGTACGCCGATTTTGCCGAGAACCATATGGCCATGCCGGTAATCAAAGGCACAAAAACGGAAAGCGAACGTTTCGCGGGGGCCATTGAAACCTATTGTATAGAGGGACTGATGCAAGACGGAAAGGCATTGCAAGCCGGTACCTCGCATTTTCTAGGCCAGAATTTCGCGAAGGCTTTCGACGTGAAATTTGCCACAAAGGAAGGCAAGCAAGAACACGTTTGGGCAACTTCGTGGGGCGTTTCGACACGGCTAGTGGGTGCCCTGATAATGGCACATAGCGATGATAACGGGCTCGTACTGCCGCCTAAGTTGGCCCCCATTCAAGTCGTTATCGTACCTATATATAAAGGAATGGATCAGTTGGATGCCATTTCCGAAAAAATAAGTCCCTTGGTCAAAGAACTCCGATCCAAGGGAATTTCAGTAAAATTCGATAATAGGGATACCCATAAGCCGGGATTCAAGTTCAACGAGTATGAGCTAAAAGGTGTGCCTGTACGTTTGGCCGTCGGAGAACGTGATCTTGAAAATGGCACGTACGAAGTCGCCCGCAGGGATACGCTGACCAAGGAAGTCGTGCCAATGGACGAGGTAGTTGCCAAAATCGAATTTTTGATAGAGGATATTCAAACGAACATCTTTAAAAAAGCGATTGATTTTAGGGACACCCATATTACGCAGGTGGATACCTACGAGGAATTCAAAAAAATACTGGATGAAAAAGGTGGATTCATTTCCGCGCATTGGGACGGTACCCTCGAAACCGAAAATCGTATCAAGGATGAGACCAAGGCCACTATCCGATGCATTCCCATAGATGCCGAACAGGAAGTAGGCCGTTGTATGGTCACCGGAAAGCCATCGGAAAGACGGGTGCTGTTCGCCAAGGCGTACTAATGCCGAAAAATATTTAAGAGGTCTTGCGATAGTAAAAAATAATTGTATTTTTGCATCCGCAATTATAGGTACGAGCTTAGGAGTATGAAGTACGGGCTACTGTTTTTTATCTAGCACTTCGTATTTCTAACTTCGTACCTCGATTGGCCCGTTCGTCTAGGGGTTAGGACGCCAGGTTTTCATCCTGGTAACAGGGGTTCGATTCCCCTACGGGCTACTGGAAACAAGTTAAGAGTTAAGAGTTCAGAGTTTTTGATACCTCATAACTCTGCACTCATAACTAGCCGAGAGGCCCGTTCGTCTAGGGGTTAGGACGCCAGGTTTTCATCCTGGTAACAGGGGTTCGATTCCCCTACGGGCTACTATAAATGAGTTAAAGGTTATGAATTAAGGATTATGAGTTAATTGTTTTTAATTTCAAAATCCGATGATGCAGTAACTTAGTAACGCACTAACTATTAAAAAAAATGGCAAATCACAAGTCGGCGTTAAAGCGAATCAGAAGAAACGAAGCGGTACGTCTTCGTAACCGGTATCAGCATAAAACCACGCGTAACGCAATCAAAAAATTGCGCGGGGAGGAGAAGAAAGAAAATGCGGCGGCCTTGTTGCCAAGCGTTTACAGCATGATCGATCGTCTGGCAAAACGCAATATCATCCACGCCAACAAAGCGGCGAACTTAAAGAGCAAGTTGGCCAAGCACATTGCGGCCTTATAGTCGAAAGGATAATTTTCAACACATCAAAAAGCCCCATCGGATAAATTCCGTTGGGGCTTTTTCAGTTATGGTAAGGTGAACTACTTTCGTAGTTTCGCCAGATTAAACCCTCACTTGGCCATCGCCGTACACATAATATTTATTGGTGACCAGTTGTTCGAGGCCCAACGGGCCTCTATGATGCAACTTGTCGGTGCTAATAGCAAGTTCGGCGCCTACACCCATGGCACCGCCGTCGGTAAACCGGGTGGAAGCATTGTGATAAACTGCGGCGGAATCGACTTGTTCCATGAATTTTACGGCCGCATCTTTGTCCGACGTCATAATGGTTGTCGAATGTCCCCCGGAATAGGTGTTTATCTTTTCGATGGCATCCTCCAGACCATCCACGGTGCCGATGCAGCATTTCATGGCCAAGAATTCTTCCTTCCATACCGATTCATCGGTAATGATGGATCTGTTCTTTAAAACTGCACCTGTTTGTTCATCCAGCAAAATGGACACCCCGTTTTTGGTTAAAAAAGCATCCAATTCCTTTAGTTTTTCGGGATAATCTGGAATAGCACTGTCGATCAAAATTTTGTCCAACGCATTACAGGCCGATATTTTATGGGTCTTGGCGTTTAGGATGACCTCCAAGCTTTTTTTCCAATCCGCATTTTTATCCACATATAAAAAATTATTTCCCCGTCCGCTCACCAATACGGCGCATTGCGCGTGTTCTTTTACGAAAGCAATCAACCGTTCACCGCCCCGCGGTACAATGAGGTCCAGTTTCTCAGGCGGATTTTTCAAGAATTCCTGTGTTTCTGTCCGGTCCATAATCAGCAGTCGAATCCAGTCCGTATCCAATCCGTTTTCCTTTAGGGCGCGATGCCAGCAGGCTTCGAGAATCTTGTTACTGTGATAGGCTTCCTTTCCCCCTTTTAAAAGTATTTTATTGTTGGCCTTAAAAGCCAGCACAGCGGCTTCGATAGTAACATCGGGCCGGGATTCGTAGATAATCATGATGGTACCGAACGGGGCGGTCTTGTTCTTTATTTCGAGTCCGTTTTCCAAGGTCCGATCGGATTTTAATTTACCGACCGGATCTTCCTGTCCCATCACCTCTTTAACCGATGCGATCATGCCGTCGATTTTTTTGTCGGTAACGACAAGACGGTCATAAAGTGCTTGATCGCCCTTTTCGAAAAGGTCACGATCCTTTGTATTGGCTTCCACTATTTTGTTCCGATCTTCATCTAAAATCGAGATCATCGATTTCAGTACTTTATTTTTAATTTCAGTATTTAGTAATTTCATATCTCTTGCTAATTTTTAAACTTGTTACACTCCATCATCCATCATTCGTCATTCGTCATTTTCTTACGCCATTATCCGCGTACCCACCTGTTTGCCTTCTACGATATCGAGAATGATATTATCCCGTTTTCCGTTGGCAATAAAGGTAGGAATGTTTTTGGCAGCGGTCTGCTTGGCAATACTAAGTTTTGAGCCCATTCCGCCACGGCCTTCTGCCTCACCTTTTTTAATCTCTTTCACGTATTTTTCCACATTTTCATCGACTCCGACATTTTCTATTACTTCGGTATGCTCATCGTCTGGGTGACCG
Organism: Pricia sp.; assembly: GCF_041745955.1. Taxonomy (NCBI): domain Bacteria; kingdom Pseudomonadati; phylum Bacteroidota; class Flavobacteriia; order Flavobacteriales; family Flavobacteriaceae; genus Pricia; species Pricia sp. The sequence goes on along the minus strand of NZ_JBGTHY010000308.1, from coordinate 1,504 downwards.
GTGTAGAGGCCGTCAATGTCGGTAAGGATTATGAATTTATCCGCTTGTATGAGCTCTGCGACCAAGCTCGCCAGTTCGTCGTTATCCGAGAACATCGATTTGGTAACCGAAACCGCATCGTCTTCATTGGCGATGGGTACGATTCCTTCAGACATCAGTCCCTCGTAACAATTGATCATATTTTCACGGTGTACCCCGGGATTGAAATCGCGTTTTGTGGCGAGTACCTGGGCACACTTCATTCCATAATCCCGGAAGATATTATAGTAAAGCCGCATCATACGGGGCTGACCTGTGGCCGAATATACCTGTCTACGAATGGTCTTGTCCGTAATTTGACAATCACCTATGACCTCCATGCCGGCGATTACGGAACCTGAAGAAACCAGTACGGCCATAATATCGTTCTCGTAGAGTTCGGCAATCTGTTTGACCAATTTTTTTAAAATGGGGCGAACAATGCGATTGTCCCTATTGGTCATTACGTTCGTGCCGACCTTGATAACTACTCTTTGCTTGTACATATTATATTTCTTTTCCTAATTCTACGGCTCTGTTGAATGCTGCATAGGCCGCTTCTTCAATCAATTCTTTTACATTATTATCGTCCATGGAGTCTAACGCCGCCCGAGTGGTGCCCCCTTTCGAGGCGACTTTGTCCATCCATGAATTGGGCGAGAGATCGGATTGGTTAAAGAGTTCGACCGCACCTTCGAAAGTCTGGCTTACCAGTACTTTGGAGTCGATTTTAGAGAATCCCATTTTTAGGGCCGCTTCCATCATGCTGTGCATAAAGTAAAAAACGTAGGCCGGTCCGCTTCCGGAAATTCCGGTAGAGGCATCGATATAGTTTTCGGACTGTACGCGAATGGATTTCCCGGTGGTATCCAACAGGTTTTCAACAGTAAGTAATTCAATACGGCTAATTTCATCCGAGGTCATATAAGAGGTTATGCCTTTGCCGACCTGAGCCGGTAAATTGGGCATGGCGCGAACCACTTTGTCGATGCCCAAGGCTTCCTTCATTGTCTTTATGGTGATACCTGCCATAATAGAAATAATGACTTGCCCCTGATTGAGCAGCGGTTTCATTTTGGCAAAAAGATTTGCACTATGATAGGGTTTTACGGCTATAAAAACCAGATCGGCCTGTGGTAGGCAATCCTCCATATCCTTAAAAACATCGAAATGGGAAATCTTTTCAAGGGATAGGATTTTTTCGGGGGAATTATCCAAAATCATCACGTTGCGTTTCTTGAGCAGTTTCGATCTCGACATGGCCTCTGCATAGGTCAACCCCATATTGCCCGCTCCTATAACTAATACTTTCATTTTAAGTTTTTTAGGTTTCATTATATATTTCGCGCCTAATGGTACAATAACCATACGAAAGTCCGGAAAATGGGATAAAGTTTGCTGTTTACTTCGTAGAAATGGATGATTTTGAAACCAATGCGCTCTTAGCTCCTATAAGGAAGTGGTTAAGCGGGAATACGCTTTATTT
>NZ_JBGTHY010000307.1:0-2965 GCF_041745955.1 Pricia sp. | reverse complement strand
GAACCAAAAAATCAACGTTTTTTCCCGAAAGGACATCGACGAACTTTACCTGCGCCATGTTCTTCATTCTTTGGGAATCGCTAAAATTAAGCGGTTTAAGGCGGATGTATCCGTTTTGGATGTTGGTACCGGTGGCGGCTTTCCGGGCATTCCTTTGGCCATTTTGTATCCAGACGTCCACTTTACCTTGGTCGACTCCATCGGAAAAAAAATAAAGGTGGTCGACGAGGTCGTGGCAGGTCTGGACCTCGAAAATGTGACCACGATCAATGATAGGGTAGAGGTTGTAAAGGGGAAATTTGATTTTATAGTAAGTAGGGCGGTAGCAGCGATGCCAACGTTCGTGTATTATGTCAAGGGGAAAATCAAAAAAGAGTGCCTTCATGAAAGAAGAAACGGAATACTTTACCTTAAGGGAGGCGATTTAAGGGAAGAACTAAAAGGATATAAAACGGCCGAAATCTTTGACCTGAGCGATTATTTTGAAGAGGATTTCTTTGAGGCCAAAAAGTTGGTATATCTTCCGGTGAAGTACTAGGGATAGCGAATCGCAAGGATACCTAAAATCATAGACATCCTTAAATAAATCATTGACATCCTTAAATTCTCAACATCCCTTCGAAGGAATATCTGCAATTATCGGCGTACCGTTTTAGGTACGAGTGGATGCTTTCTAAAAAGGACTTCTTGACCTTCTTGGGTTTCACCCCTATTTTCTTTGTTTTCATCACATCTTTTTTTGATTATAGCTATAAAGTTACTAAAAGTTTACTATAAATTAACGTTAAATTTACATTGATTATTGTGCTGTGATCAAGAAATTAATCGAACTGCCTGCATTTTGATGATAGTGAGACATTAAAAAAGTCCTAATCGAATATTCGATAAGGACTTTCTACGATTCCGTAAAATTTAGATTACTTTTTGGCCCCTTTGCCCCAAAATTTTGGGAGGTACTTGCAACCTGCCAGCCGACAAGCTAATTGAGAATTTTCCTATTCGCTCCAAGGCGGCGTAACCCCGTTCGAACGGGCATAGGCAATCAATTGGCCTTTGTGTTCGCCGTTATGTTCCACAATCGACAAAAGACCTGCGAGCTTGTTCATCTTGGCAAAACCAAAATCGACTTCTTCGTTCAATTGGTCGTTTTTGACCATAGCTATTTTTTCGAGTACGAAAGCATTTGATTTTTTCAAGGCGGCCAAAATGTTGTCTTTCCCGGTAATTTTATCCAAACTCGTCATATCTACATCCTCAGGCGGAGCAAATCCCATTTTTGAGGCCAGGTAATAATTGCCCCCTGCAACGTGCAACAGCGATTCCCCAACGGTACGTATGCCTTCCGCCGGCTTCCAATCGTACTGTTCTTCCGAAAAGGCTTCCGCCAGTTGTACTACTTGATCTTGATTGTGGGTAAGTACTCCTTGGATTGTGCTCTGGGTCAAATTATCTTGGGCGTAGACAGTGACAGCTCCCATAAAGAGTAATAAGCTTAATTTTTTCATTTTCCAAAAGTTTAGTTGTTCGTTAGTAAATCTTGTTGCCAATGCCACCAAAAACGGCATTGGCAACAAGATATTACAAATCGGCGAATTATTATCCTAAAATTTTTGGAATTTGACCCATTGACTGCCTGCCGGCCTTATCCCAAAAAAGGATACCGATAATTTTCCGGCGTCACAAAGGTCTCCTTGATCAATCGTGGCGATACCCATCGCAAAAGGTTTTGCATCGATCCCGCCTTGTCGTTGGTTCCCGAGGCCCTGGCACCGCCAAAAGGCTGTTGCCCGACTACAGCCCCCGTGGGCTTGTCGTTGATATAGAAGTTGCCGGCGCAGTTCTGTAGTGCCTTGGTCGCTTCGTCAATGGCGTAGCGGTCTCCCGAAAGCACGGCTCCCGTCAATGCATAGGGCGAGGTCTCGTCGACCAATTTCAGGGTTTTTGACCAGTCCTTATCCTCATAGACATATATCGTTACCACTGGGCCGAACAGTTCGGTTTCCATGGTCTTGTAATGGGGGTCGGTGGTTACTATGACCGTTGGCTCGATAAAGTAGCCTTTGGATTTATCGTATTCCCCACCGGCAAAAATTTCCGCTTTTTTATCCTTTTTCGCCTGATCGATATAGCTGGCCAATTTATCAAAAGAGCCCTCGTGGATGACCGCCGTGATAAAGTTGGACATGTCTTCGGGAGAACCTGGTTTGTTGAACGACTTAATATCCTTTTTAACAAGTTCCAGAATTTCTTTGGATGTCGATTTCGGTAGGTACGCCCTCGAAGCCGCACTACACTTTTGTCCCTGAAATTCGAACGCTCCCCGTGATATGGCCGTAGCCACCTGCTGCGGTTTTGCCGTAGGATGCGCAATGATAAAATCTTTTCCACCGGTCTCGCCGACAATCCGTGGATAGGTCTTGTAGGTATCGATGTTGTCACCGATTTTCTTCCAAAGACCCTTAAAGACGCTGGTAGATCCGGTGTAGTGGATGCCCGAGAAATCGGGACTCGCCAACGCCGTATCCGTAATCATGACCGGGTCGCCGTAGACCACGTTGATTACGCCATCGGGCAGGCCGGCTTCTTTAAAGACATCGACGATGACCTTGGCCGAAAATATCTGGTGGTCGCTGGGCTTCCAGAGTACCACATTGCCCATCATAGCGGCACTGGCGGGCAGGTTGGCGGCGATGGCCGTAAAGTTAAACGGGGTAATGGCGTAGACAAAGCCCTCCAAAGGGCGATATTCCACACGGTTCCAAACACCTTCCGAAGAATCGGGCTGCTCCCCGTAAATCTGGGACATATATTCGACATTGAACCGCAAAAAGTCGATAGTCTCACAAGCGGCATCGATTTCCGCCTGATGGATGTTCTTCGATTGCGCGATCATGGTCGCGGCATTTATCTTATCCCGATAGGGGCCTGCAATGAGTTCCGCAGCTTTCGAGAAAATAGCGCTCCG
>NZ_JBGTHY010000306.1:0-5536 GCF_041745955.1 Pricia sp. | reverse complement strand
GGGGCAAAAACTAAAATCATGAAAATCAGAAAAGAAGACATTCCCATTACCATGCAAGCTCCCAACACCATTATGCGCGCCATTACGGATTGCGGGGGTATGACCTTAGGTTTTAACGAATTGCCAAAAGGCACCGATTTTACGCCCTTGTTACAGGGGTTGGACAACGACAGCTGCCATTGCCCACATTGGGGCTATGTACTTGAGGGAAAGATAAAGCTCATTTACGATACCGGAAAAGAGGAAACGGTCGGCGCGGGCGAGGTCTATTATTGGCCCGCTGGCCATACGGCAATCGTTCAGGAAGATGTTAAACTGCTGGAATTCAGTCCTACAAAAGAACTTAAGGAGGTCATGGCACATGTCGGCAAGAAAATGGCCGAAATGGGGGGATAGGGGCCGATAGCGCAAAAACTGCCCTATAGATCCTGCGGATAATAGCTATAGGCCGAAGAATTCCAAGTACCAAAATTGTCCGGATTTTTGGGGTTGCTAGCCCATATAGGCCTTGTTCCTTGAAAGCTGCGGAGTAATCCATAAACCCAAAAGCAATCATTTGCCGCTTATCATGGCAAGGGACTTTATTCCGTTTTTCCTTGCCTGTTCAAAAGTTTTTATCAAAATGGGAGAACTTCCGCTCACGCGCAAGTTCAGCACGAGATTTCCGGTATTGGCAAGCAACTTTAAATGCTATCGAAGATTTTCGTCAAAGGATAATCGTTGTGGAGGCCCGTACTAAAGCCGGTAAAGTCGTTGGGTAATTATCTCGACCTTTTTGCATTAGGAATAGGTGGCCCATTGACCATATCGGCGCAATGTGACTCGCTTTTTGCGCTTCCATCATCGTCAAAAATTAAAATGTACTTTTCTACGTAAACAGCATCTTGTACCTGTTCGAACAGGACATAACTACGGCGGGCGAAATACTGTCCGCCATTTGTTTTGCCCAGAGCGATGCTAAAGACGGGCGGTCAAACTGTCAACACCGCGAATATCAGTCCTGCTGATGCGCTAAGGGACGGATAATCGAGATTCGAATTTAATGCAATCCCATAATACGGCCGTTTTACGGAACGGTTCTCCCAGAGCCCAAATTCTTTCGCCGGAGTGTCCCATTTATGGTCTTTTTTAGTGGTTTCGTTATATACTCTTTTACGGGACACTCTGATTATGCTAGTAAACCCCAGATTCTCCACTTAAATTAAAAACCAAAATCACATGATCCATCAAGAATTATGGTAAGCGATTCACATAAACTAGCCCAAATTTATCGATAGGAAAAACAATTGGTTCGCCCAGCGGTTAAAAGAATTTGGGGCTACCAACGTGGGCATCATCCACACCAACGACTCAAAAACCGCCCGAAACTTTTGGGTATCGGTATCGATGAAGGTAAGGCCATAACTGTTAAAGGCAATGAATTTGAGGTCATTGGTGAAAGTAAGGTATTGATGTACGATGGTGACTTTTGGTCGCGTGAAGGGAGTGATCTGAAAACCCTTCCATCCAAAGAAAATCGGTGATATTTTTTACAGGATGGAGATCGATATCATCTCAGGGAACGAAAAGTGATGTCCAAACGATGATCTGTTAGTGAATTTAAGGTTATCTTTGTGTAAGGTTTTGGTGAAAGTACCGGTCATACGTGTTTCCGTTACCGGTTTTCCTTCCCAAAACTTTATCGACAATGTCCAAATTACCCAAAGCGCATCGATTTTTAGATCTGTCGGACTATGGCAGGCCGATGGCAAAAGTGATTGCCCATTCCCTTAAAAATACCGCGTTTACCCCCATTCATGTTACCATTGCCTTTGTGGTCAGTGGCTTGATGGCTGTTGCCTGTATCCTAAATCAGTTTTACTGGGCGACCGCCTTCTTTTTGATACTAAAATCGATTTTGGATGCCGCGGACGGGGAATTGGCCCGTCTTAAAAAAACACCCTCGTACACGGGTAGGTATCTGGATTCGGTTTCCGATATCATTTTGAACGCCCTGATCCTAATGACGATCTGGTATGTTACCAATGGATCGTTGTTCCAAACTTTTTTAGCGTTTTTCGGACTTCAGCTGCAAGGCACCCTTTACAACTATTATTATGTAATCTTACGGAACAAGCATAACGGAGACACTACCAGTCGCATTTTTGAGAATAAGGTACCCGCTGCCATGAAGGGCGAAAAACAAAGTAATGTCAACATCCTTTTTAGCTTGTACAGCCTCTTGTACGGTATATTCGATCGGATAATCTACCGCCTGGACCGCAAGGCCGTGGAAAGTCATAAGCTCCCGAATTGGCTAATGACTGCGGTCTCCACTTTTGGACTTGGATTTCAATTATTGATCATCGGGTCGATGCTGGCCACAGGCCTCGAGCAATGGATCGTTCCCTTTTTTATCGGTTATTCTTTTTTTATTCTGGTTTTTATAGGGATACGTAGACTTATCAATCGGTAATACTAAATCTACACTGTGGTATGGGAAAATTCGATTTACGCTAAAAAACGGGTTCAAGAGGTATTGGATGATGCGATAAAGAAATAAAATATATCAAAGTAGTTCTTCCCCACAAAGTACAACCTACGCAGTTATTCTCTCCAACGAAACTACTACAGTTCGACCGTAAAAATAATTTTCAATGCGTTCTCTTAGCACCATATCCGATATATTTGAATCTCAATCCAGATCCTTTTTTTCACAACAAAAACCCCGTAGCGTTCTCCCTTAAAAAATGCAGGGCTTTCGACATCTGGTTTTCTACGGTCTTGATGGAAATACCCATGGCAAACCACACAGTTCGGTATCGACGGAACACGCATTTTCAGTATGCTGAAGTTTAAGTTTTAGTTGGTTTATTTGCGTTGATTTGAACCCGATCCCGCAAGCTGTGGCGTCGGGTTCTTTTTTTTCCTATATTTATAGTGTCTTTAGATTTGTAATCGGCCGCGACCGCTACTTTAGGTCTTATCGGCAACTGTCAGGCCTCATCAGCAACTGTAATTAAAAATGAAACTGGAGAACATGAAAAAAACATTTTTTATCCTATCGATAAGCCTTCTGACCGCGTGCAACCAGGCTCAAGAAAAAGTTAGTCCGTCGGCTACCTTGATTTCAAATGCGAATATTGTCGATGTCCGATCAGGCAAAATACTGGAAAATCGTCAAGTTATCATCGATTCCGGAAAAATCAAGAGCATTTCGGAAACCCTCGAAAATGCCGATGCCTATCCCAATATAATAGATGCAAAGGGCAAATACCTGATGCCGGGGCTAGCGGAGATGCATGCCCACATTCCGTCACCGCCCACCGATGCCGAGCGTATCGGGGAAACCTTGTTTCTATATCTTTCCAACGGCATTACCACAATTCGGGGAATGTTGGGCGATCCGACCCATTTGGTTTTAAGGGAAAAAGCGAATACAGGGGAAATCCTGAGTCCGCGGATATTTACTTCCAGTCCCTCCCTGAACGGCAATTCCGTCAAAACGCCCGAGGAGGCGAAAGAAAAGATTACGGCCTATCAAAAAGAGGGATACGACTTTTTGAAGATACATCCGGGCATCCAATTGGAAGTCTTTGATGAGATCGTTAGAACGGCCAATGAGGTTGGTATTCCCTTTGCGGGACACGTGCCCGTTGACGTGGGTATTCGCCATGCGTTGGAAAGCAAATACAAGTCCGTAGACCATGTCGACGGATTTTTAGAGGGACTCGTTCCCGAATCCGCCAACGTAAAACCGACGGATAATGGATTTTTCGGATATAAATTTACGCCTTTGGCCGATACTTCTAAAATCGATGAACTGGTACAAATGGCCAAGGCCAACAAGGTCTGGATCGTACCTACCCAAAGCCTGTTCACCAAATGGTTCGCCCCTACCGACGCAATTGAAATGTTGGCCCTTCCCGAAATGAAATATATGCCCGCCTCCACCCTTGAGGATTGGAAACGGCGAAAAACGGAGTCGACCGGTGAAGGCACGGATTTTAACGAGGCCCAATGGCAACGGTTCGATACCATCCGGAAACAATTGATTAAGGCATTGAACGACAACGGTCACGGTATGCTGCTAGGCTCCGACGCACCCCAGCTTTTTAACGTACCTGGATTTTCCATCCATAAAGAAATACAGGATATGGCGGATGCCGGCATGACGAACATCGAGATTCTCCGAACCGGCACGCTAAACCCGGCAACCTATTTTGATAGGGAAGATACCTTTGGAGAAGTTAAGGAAGGTTTGGCGGCCGATCTCATTTTGATCGATGCGAATCCGTTAGAAAATATCGAGGCACTGAAACAGCTTTCAGGGGTTATGCGCCAGGGAAAATGGATGCCCAAGTCGGAAATTGATAAAAAATTGGCAAAAATCGCTGAAAACACTGGGCAAAACTGATGGCGAGTTTGGAAAAGTCCGCAAAAACAGGAAAATTGGTCACAACGCTATAACAATGACCGAACCGGTCAATACATCGGTTACCCATCTACCCAATTAAGATTTCCTCTAAAAGTTTTCAGTATATTTAGGCGATTAATAGACTCGAAACCCAATGACCAAAACAGTACTTTCTCTAGCGATCTTTCTCGTATCGTTCTCCCTATCCGCCCAAGAATTCAAAATGGATCTATTACAAGACCTTAAACCCCGCAACATAGGTCCGGGCGGTATGAGCGGTAGGGTTACGGCCATTGATGTGGTACATACCGATCCCGATGTCATGTTTGTGGGCACCGCTTCCGGCGGATTATGGAAGTCCACTTCCGGTGGCATAAAATGGGAGCCCATCTTCGACAAAGAAGTCACCGCTTCGATAGGCGCAGTGGCCGTTCAGCAGAGCAACCCCTCCGTACTCTGGGCGGGTACCGGCGAAGGCAACCCCAGAAATAGCCTTAACGGTGGTTATGGCATCTACAAATCACTGGATGGCGGTAAAAGCTGGAAAAGTATGGGACTGGAAAAGACGCGCCACATCCATAGGATAAAGATTGACCCGACTGATCCCAATACGGTATATGTCGGCGCCATCGGTTCCCCTTGGGGCGAGCATCCCGAACGTGGGGTCTTTAAGACTACGGATGGTGGGGTGACTTGGAAAAATATCCTATTTGTCAACGAAAAGACGGGAGCCGCCGATCTGATCATGGATCCGACGAATCCCAACAAACTCTTTGCCGCCATGTGGGAGCATCGTCGCTATCCGTGGTTTTTTGAATCGGGCGGGGAAGGCAGCGGACTCTATATGACGCATGATGGTGGTGAAAACTGGAAAGAAATCACAGAGGAAGACGGACTCCCCAAAGGTAATCTCGGCCGCATCGGGGTCGCCATTGCCGCAAACAGGCCTAATATCGTCTATGCTTTGGTGGAAGCTAAAAAGAACGCCCTTTACAAATCGGTGGACGGCGGCTTCAAATGGGAAAAAATTAACGATAAGGACGATATCGGCAACCGGCCGTTCTATTATTCCGAAATTTATGTGGATCCGCAGAACGAAAATAGGGTTTACTCCGTCTTTACCTATGTTAATGTATCCGA
>NZ_JBGTHY010000305.1:0-2803 GCF_041745955.1 Pricia sp. | reverse complement strand
TTCTTTGCTGAATTTCAATTCTTGTAAATGGTCTATGTCGAGTTTGGCCAAGTAAACTTTTAGTTGCCCAGCTTTGCTATCTTTCAAGTCAATATGGCCCGATATGGTCGATTGCGCAGTACAGCACATGCAAAAAAAGAGCAGAAAGACTACGCCTGGTTTCAGGTTCTTCATCGTCGATTACAATTTTTTAATATCATGGATTCGTCGCTTCAAATTTAGCGATTTTCAGCATAACGTAATAGCCTCACTTTGTTTCAGCCATCAAACATTACAACTCCAAAAAATTCACTGCATTTTGATAATATACTTTTTTCAAGACACTTTCAGGGAGTTTAAGACCGACATTTTGCTGACCTCTGATCGCAACGGAGTCGGTAGTGCTGAGATACTTCCACAACGTTCGATAACTGGCGTCCAGTTCCTCTTTTTCCTGTTCGATAGCTGTAGCCGACATATCCTTTTGCGGGGTGTCGTTGCCAAAGTCGGTACCGAACAATATCCGGTCTTGATATTTTTCAAAAAAAGCTTTTACCTTTTTCGAATCCTGTCCGACCATATCGCCGAAACGCGCCGCACTTTCTACATACATATTCGGAAATTTATCCAATCGCTCGGCAATCATATCTACGTCGTGGGACATACTTCCGAAATGGGCACACAATATCTTTAGATTAGGATTTTTTGCGATCCATCGGTCACGTGCTGCAATTATAGTTTCGTAGGATGGAATCTCCGGGAGTTTATAGGCATGATATTCAGGGTGCTCGGTATAATAACCATAATGCGGGTTATTAGGGTCGTCTAACGGTCGCCAAGCTTGCACGGGTTCGCCGATATGGGCCATAACAGGAATTCCATTTTTCTTTAGAAAATCCCATATAGGCTGTAATCGGGGGTCATCGATCTGTATGAATTTCCCGGAATTGTCTTTGGTAACCAGACCAAAGTTCTTCCATACTTTGACCATTTTGGCGCCCGAATCGATTTCTCGTTGCAGCCGCTCTATATTGTCCCTTGCAAAATTTGGGTCATGTATACCTACGCCTATCAACGATGAACAAAGCCAAAATAACTCCGGATTTGACTTTGAATTTTCCACATAGGCATCCCAACTACGATCTATCCCGGTAGAATCAGCTTTGGCGACATCGACCAGCATGGCCTGCATGTTCCATTTCTTGAAAAAATCAGGGAAGTAGTCCCGTGCATATTGGTAGTGCGCATGTACATCGATTTTCTGTATAGTTCCCTGTTGAAAAGTATCTTCGGCAACCTTCGCAGCGGATTTTTCTTCGGAGCCAAAACGGCATCCCGATAGCAGTGTAAGGCCAATCAAAAAAAGCAGAAGTTGTTTCATGGCGTTTTGAGTGTTTTGAGTGTTTTGATTGTTTTGTTTGTTTTGATTGTTTTGATTGTTTTGATTGTTTTGAGATGATATTCTAAAGATATTGATATCCAAATAGAAAATGGGCCATTCGCCTCAAAATATAAAATCGGTTTCATGGGCAAACCGGAATTATTGGATTTCACCGAACAAGGCATCTACCATCTCATCCAATGCTTCCTGAATTTTTGGATCGGTACAATTTACCAAAATGGCAAGCACCATCCGCGCTTCGGGATATACAAAAAAGTTGGAGTAGCCCCCTACCCCATTCCCAACGTGCCCATAAAAAGGTCTTCCCTGTGCATCTTGACTTACTTGCCAGCCAAGGCCGTAAAAGGTCGGTTTTCCTAAAACGGTCTGCGAGGTCAAAAATTGGGAGGGTATTTCTTCAGGAAGGATTACCCCATTCAAATAGGCTTTTCCGAATTTAGCGATATCCGCAGAGGTGGAAAGATAACCCCCGCCTGCCAGTTTGTAAAAGTTGTTTACTGGGATGGCGGGTCGGAAACCTTGACGGTTTTTGGAATAAAAAGTGGACAGATTATTTGGATGTTGCCCATTTCCAGAGATCAGAGGGGCAAACGTATTTTCAAGTCCCAAAGGATGCAAGACTTTTTGCCCAACATATTCCTCGAACGGGATGCCACTTGCTTCTTGCATGGCCAGCGAAACCAACACCCAACCAAAACTGTTGTAAAGATAGCCTTGACCCGGTTCGAAAACTAGGTCGTCATCCTTAAAAATAGAAATAGCTTCCTTGATGGTGTAGGGATGGTTCAGTCCGTATTCGACACCTTGATAACCACGAATCCCCGCGGTGTGACTTGCGAGTTGTCGGATGGTGAAATCCCATTTTTTCTTTGGATAGTACGGTACATATTTATAGAAAGAAGCATCCAGATCGATCAGTCCGTCGGCGACCATTTGGGCCAAAGCGGTGGCGGCAATGGGTTTGGATACGCTGGCAATACGGAATATCGTTTTTGTGGGATCAATGGGAGTTTGGTTTTCCAAATCCGCATAGCCATACCCTTTTTGAAAGATGGTTTTTCCTTCCTTTAAAACCGATATCGAAAGTCCCGGGACTTTTTTCCTGTTTACTAAGTTGTTTAGAATCGTGTCTACTTTGACCAAGCCCTTCAAAGAAGGGTCATCGCCGATAATGCGGTGTCTGGCAAAGAAGTTTTTCAAGTTTTTTTTGATAGGGTTCATGTACTTTGTCATCGAAATACCAGCCGCCCCTGATACAGCGCCTCGACAGCCACATTTTCAGGTCGGGTCACACTGATCACATCACCGGTGCCACGAATGGTACCGCCGATGGAAAGTTGCGGATTTACGAACATATCGTTCGATCCCCGGTGGTTCAGGCTCACGCTCCGGGCCGATAAATTTTCTGCTTCGATACGTGAA
>NZ_JBGTHY010000304.1:0-2016 GCF_041745955.1 Pricia sp. | reverse complement strand
CCAACAACAACATAAGGCCATAACCGATTGGCAACTGAACAGATATTTTGAGATCATATAGATATGTGGAACACCATTGTCAATCATTAAGCGTATACCCGGGGGTGGGAAGACCAACAACGTAATGCCGTAACCGATTGGAAACTGAACAGATATATTGAGATAAAATAAATATGAGAGACACTATTTCGCCCATAGACGGTTCGGTATACCGTTCTACCAAAGAGCACGGCCTTAAGGATATCGAAAACACTATAAGCAAGGCCCACAAGGTTTTTCCTGCCTGGGCCGCTTTGTCCATTAAGGAAAGGGCGAAATACGTGACCCTTTTTGTGGAAGCGATCGTAGCCGACAAAGCGGATATAGCGAAGGAAATCACATGGCAAATGGGAAGGCCCCTTGGTCAGTCTCCCGGAGAGATACAAGGATTTCAAGACCGTGCCAATTATATGATCGGAATTTCCGAAGATGCTTTAGCGTCCTATACTCCGGAAGATCAAAGTCCGGGGAAACGCGCTGTCGAGCGGGTTCCCCTTGGTATCATAGGCGTAATGAGTCCCTGGAATTACCCTTTCCTGACCTCCGTAAATGCTATAGTTCCCGCATTAATGGCAGGAAACGTAGTGATTTTAAAACACTCCTTTCAAACGCCTTTGGTCGCGGAACGATATGCCCAAGCCGCATTACAGGCAGGACTGCCAAAAGGCGTATTTCAGATTTTACATTTAAACCATAAAAATACGGCTCAGTTGATCGCAGATCCTAAATTAGGGGGAGTTTGCTTTACGGGATCCGTAAAAGGTGGAATAGCGGTACAACAGGCACTGACCAACTCGTTTATATCCTGTGGATTGGAATTGGGCGGAAAAGACCCCGCCTATGTGAGGGCCGATGCCAATTTAGAGCACAGTATCGAAAATTTGGTGGACGGGTCGTTTTTCAACAGCGGGCAATCCTGCTGCGGCATCGAAAGAATCTACGTTCATGAGAACGTTTACGGCAAGTTCGTCGACGGTTTTGTAAGCCTGGCCAAGAAATATAGACTGGGCAATCCTTTGGAACAGGAAACCAATCTAGGGCCGATGGTAAAAACGGAAGCTGCCGACTTTGTAAGGACGCAGATTGCGCAGGCCATAAAAAAAGGGGCAAAATCGTTGATAGACGAAGCTTTATTTCCATCCTCCAAAAAAGGAACTCCCTATCTATCGCCCCATGTGCTAGTAGATGTAGACCACGGTATGGAAGTAATGACCGAAGAGAGTTTTGGTCCCGTGATCGGAATTATGAAAGTGAAGAACGATAACGAGGCGATTCAATTGATGAACGATTCCAAATACGGCCTGACCGCCTCCGTATGGACCGCCGATATGGACAATGCACAAAGCCTAGGGCGTAGTATTGAAGCAGGAACGATATTCATGAACCGCTGTGATTATCTAGATCCCGCCCTGGCTTGGACGGGTTACAAAAATTCGGGAAGGGGCGTCACCCTTTCCAAATTCGGGTACGAACATCTGACCAAGGTAAAATCCTTCCATTTTCGAGAAATAAAGTGAGCAGCTAAGATCGACCTTGGAAATTTTAGTAAAGGGGCCTCTTTAATACCTCTGAGAAAGAACAGGTGAGCAGCCAAAACAGGATTTTTAGGGCTGCCCTAAAATTTTAAACAAAAAGTTAAGAATGAAATTACTGCATACCCAATGGAATTACCCCACTACTATCTGGTTCGGAGCCGGAAGATCGAACGATTTGCCGCTATCCTGTCAAAAAACGGGAATTAAAAAACCCTTATTGGTTACCGATAATGGATTGGTAAAATTGGATATTGTTGAAAATGCGAAACGAGTATTAAAAGAAGCGGGCATAGATTTTACCGTATACAGCGATGTACAAGGCAACCCAACGGAAGCCAATGTACTGAACGGGGTAGCTCACTACACTAAAAATCGACATGATGGGGTCATCGCTTTTGGAGGGGGTTCTGCCATGGATGCGGCCAAAGCAATTGCTTTTATG
>NZ_JBGTHY010000303.1:0-6945 GCF_041745955.1 Pricia sp. | reverse complement strand
AGTTAAATTGTTTGCAGGTAGTTAAATTGTTTGCAGGTAGTTAAATTGTTTGCAGGGTAACCCATCCATTCCAGAAAGCAGGTTATAAAAACAAATAACACCTATTATATAGCGAATATAACCAAATTTCGTTCTATCGTTAGTGAAAATCTATATTAGGCTGGATTTATGTAGTAATTTTGTATGAATGGATACGGAAACAGTTTTTAAGTCATACGTCAAGAAAAAAGATTATGCCGGTGGCGTAACCAGGGAAGAAGTATTGATCGGTAGTGATATTGATAAGGTATGGAAACTTTCTTCCAATGAAAATGCACTGGGACCTTCTCCTCTCGCGCAACAGGCGATTATGAATAGCCTTCAAAATATACATGAATACAAGTTTAGGGATGACCGTTTATTAAAGAATGCTATTTGTGAGACCTACCCTCATCTGACTTCAGAAAATATCGTCACCGCGAATAGCGGTATTGAAGTCCTGGAATTGATAACCAGGGCTTTTTTAAGTCCCGGGTTGGAATGTATTATTAGTCATCCTACTTTTGTGGCCTATGAAAGTATGATCGAAAATGAGGGAAGTAAAGTTGTAAACGTTCCTCTAAATTCGGATGATTATACAATGAACGTCGATGAAATTTTAAAGGCCGTTACTAAAAAGACCAGACTTATTTTTATCACGAATCCGAACAATCCAACCGGGACCTATACCGGAAAAAAGGATATCGATTTTTTAATAGATAATTTGCCGGAGGACGTTATTGTGGTCTATGATGAGGTTTACTTTCACTTCGTCGATGCACCTGATTATCCGAGAGCTTTTGACTATATTAAGGAGGGTAAAAATGTAATCGGCGTCCATAGTTTTTCAAAAGCCTATGGCTTGGCCGGAATACGATTGGGATATGGAATTTCTACCCCGCAGATAATTTCATATATTCAAAATATCAAAAGACCATTTATAATCAACACACTTTCTATGGTCGCGGGTATACATGCCCTAAAAGACAAAGAGCACTTAAAAAAAACGGTGGATCTAATACGAACGGAAAAAGAATGGCTGTATAACGAATTCGATATATTAGAGATGACCTATTGGCCCAGCCAAACCAATTTTATTTTTATAGCACCAAAAATTAAGGACTTTACCGCTCAAATGCTTACAGAAGGAATAATGGTCAGACCTTGTGATAAATTCGGTGCCCCAAATGGTGTTCGGATTACCATTGGCACCCATGAAGCCAATAACGCATTAATAACGGCCATCCATAAAACTTATTCCTATGCCTAGATATCACACATTGGGGGAAATTCCCCCTAAAAGACATACCATTTTCAAGAGCGATTCCGGTGATTTTTATTATGAGGAATTATTCGGGACGATAGGTTTTGACGGAATGTCATCGCTGTTATATCATACGCACCGCCCGACACAGGTCAAGGAGGTATTGAAATCGTATAGCGTAGCACCTAAAATTGCTCTAGCGAAGAATATGAAAGCCATGAGTTTAAAGGGCTTTGACATCGCCGCAACGGACGATTATTTGGAAAGCAGAAAAATTATATTGGCCAACAGCGATTGTTATATTGGCTTGGCGGCGCCCAAGAAATCATTGCGGGATTATTTTTATAAGAATACGGATTCCGATGAAGTCCTGTTTGTTCATAAAGGGACCGGCAAACTGAGAACGTTTTTGGGAAATATCGATTTTAAATATGGTGACTATCTCGTTATTCCCAGAGGGATGATTTATCAGGTGGAATTTGATACGGAGGATAATCGACTGTTTATCGTAGAATCCAAACATCCCATTTATACGCCCAAACGTTATCGCAATTGGTTTGGACAGCATTTGGAGCAGTCCCCATTTTGTGAGCGTGATATGCATCCGCCTAATGAATTGGAAACTTTTACGGCTAAAGGGGACTTCCTTTTAAAAGTAAAAAAACAGGATATGATACATGAATATGTGTATGCGGGCCATCCCTTTAGCGTTGTTGGATGGGATGGATATAATTATCCCTATAAACTTTCCATCCATGATTTTGAACCGATAACGGGTCGGATCCATCAACCGCCCCCGGTACATCAAACCTTTGAAACCAATGCTTTTGTAATATGTTCGTTTGTGCCCAGGTTGTACGATTATCATCCACAATCTATACCGGCGCCGTACAACCATAGCAATATCGATTCCGACGAGGTCTTGTATTATGTGGATGGGGATTTTATGAGTAGAAACAACATCGGCATTGGCCAAATTACCTTACATCCGGCCGGTATTCCCCACGGGCCGCATCCCGGGGCAATGGAACGCAGTATCGGCCAAACGGAAACACAGGAATTGGCGGTAATGGTCGATACCTTTAAACCCTTGATGGTTACGGAGGAAGCAATTACTATTGATACAGGTGATTATCACACCTCTTGGCTGGATGAAAATCATTGACCTTTAAATAAGAGGAAGTAATCAATATTGATATTGGGGATTATCACACCTTTTGGTTAGATAAAAATCATTGAATACTAAAAAATACGGGTTATGGCAGGCATAAAGCATCTAAAAGACTTACAGAATACCGAGTACGGTCTAAAGAAAATATTCGAGGAAGCAGAAGATTTTCTTCCTTTGAACGGGACGGATTATATAGAATTGTACGTTGGAAATGCAAAACAGACCGCCCATTTCTACAAAACGGCATTAGGCTTTCAATCAGAGGCATATGCAGGTTTGGAAACAGGAATGAAGGACAGGGTCTCCTATGTTTTAAAACAGGATAAAATACGATTGGTATTGACAACCCCCCTTGAAAAAGACGGACCTATTAATGCCCATATCAATACCCATGGGGATGCAGTAAAAGTGGTAGCGCTTTGGGTCGATGATGCCAAAAATGCGTTTGAGGAAACCACCAAAAGAGGTGCCAAACCCTTCATGCAGCCCACCAAGGAAGAAGATGATCACGGTTACGTGATTCGTTCAGGCATTTATACCTATGGCGAGACCGTCCATATTTTCGTTGAACGTAAAAATTATAACGGTATCTTTTTGCCAGGCTATAGAAAATGGGAATCACACTACAACCCAGAGCCTGTGGGATTAAAATTTGTGGACCACATCGTTGGCAATGTGGGTTGGAACGAAATGAGGCCCTGGTGCGAATTTTATGGCAAAGTGATGGGTTTTGCGCAAATTGTTTCCTTTACGGATGATGATATTTCTACGGATTATACGGCTTTGATGAGCAAAGTAATGAGCAATGGCAATGGTAGGGTCAAATTCCCCATCAACGAACCTGCCAAAGGGAAAAAGAAGTCTCAAATAGAAGAATATTTGGACTTTAATAATGGCCCTGGGGTCCAGCATATTGCCGTGGCCACGGACAATATTGTAGCTACCGTTTCCGCGATGAGGGATAGGGGCGTAGAATTTTTATATGTCCCTGATCATTACTATGACGATTTATTGGATAGGGTTGGGGAAATCGATGAGGACGTAGAGGTGTTAAAAAAGCATGGAATTTTGATCGACAGGGATGAAGAAGGATATTTATTGCAAATTTTCACAAGGACAATAGTCGATAGGCCCACAATGTTTTTTGAAGTAATTCAACGTAAGGGTGCGCAGTCATTTGGCGTAGGAAATTTCAAAGCCTTATTTGAAGCCATTGAACGCGAACAGGCCAGTAGAGGTACTTTATAGGGCGATTCCTAATTAAAGCTAATCCTGAAATAAAAATCCGGCTATTTCAAAAAGTAATGACATGGGCAGAAAAATTACTTCATGGGTAGACATTCCCAAAGATTCGGATTTTAGCATTTACAATCTTCCCTTTGGGATTTTCTCCGTTGGAAACGGAAATAAAAAAATGGGCATCGCAATCGGGGACCAAATAGTGGATGTGTATGCTATCGCGGAACAAGGGTATTTCAAAGAATTAACAGTAGATAAGGGAGCTTTTGTTACCGATTATTTGAACGATTTTATCGATCTGGGCAAACCGGTCACTAATGCGGTTAGATTAAAGGTACAGGACTTACTTTCCGATAAAAATCATTCGTTACTTGATCAAACAAAGGTTTTGGTGCCCCAATCCGAAGCCCAAATGCATCTTCCCGTTCTAATAGGGGATTATACCGATTTCTACTCTAGTATAGAGCATGCCACTAACGTAGGAAAAATCTTCAGAGACCCTGAAAATGCGCTATTGCCCAACTGGAAACACCTTCCTGTCGGATATCATGGTCGGTCTTCCTCTATTCTGGTTAGCGGTCAAAATGTGTATAGGCCTAAGGGTCAGGTGATGTTGCCGGAGGCCAAAGACCCGGTATTCCAACCCTCTTCGAAAGTGGATTTTGAATTGGAAATGGGCTTTATTATTGGCAAGAATTCCCGAATAGGGGAATCCATTAAAACCTCGCATGCAGAAGATTACATTTTTGGGAAAGTGCTTTTTAACGATTGGTCGGCCAGGGATATCCAAAAGTGGGAGTATGTGCCCTTAGGCCCATTTTTAGGGAAAAGCTTCGCATCCTCAATGTCTCCGTGGATAGTTACTTTGGAAGCTTTAGAGCCTTTTAAAGTCCAAGGTCCCGAACAAAATCCTGAAGTATTGCCTTACCTTACCTATAGCGGCCAAAAAAATTACGACATCCATTTAGAAGTGGGCATAACACCAAAGAACGGTGAAGAAAACATCGTGAGCAAGTCCAATTTTAAATACATGTACTGGAATGTGGCGCAACAATTAGCCCATCATACCAGCAACGGATGTAACATGAAGGTTGGGGATGTGTTAGCATCGGGTACCGTTAGCGGAAAAGAAGAGAATTCGTATGGGTCTATGTTGGAATTGGCATGGGGCGGAAAAAAGCCCATTACGTTATCCAATGGGGAAAAAAGAAAATTCATTGAAGATTTTGACTCTGTAACCATGAGAGGCTATTGCGAAAAAGACAGTATCAGGGTCGGATTTGGTGAAGTAACGGCACAAGTATTACCCGCTATAAATTAAAATGTATGGAAGAAGTTACCTCAATAGATGTCAATGCAATCGGCACATCGGAAATATATCAAATGCTAACGACGGCCATTGCGCCAAGACCCATAGCTTTCGCCAGTACAATAGACAAAGAAGGGGTCGTAAATTTGAGTCCCTTTAGCTATTTTAATGTGTTCAGTGCCAATCCCCCTATCTTGATTTTCTCCCCGGCCAGAAGGGCTAGGGACAATTCTGTGAAGCATACCCTTGAGAATGTACGGGAAGTAAAGGAAGTCGTTATAAATACAGTCAACTATCCCATGGTCGAACAAATGTCATTGGCAAGTACCGAATATGACAAAGGCGAAAATGAATTTATTAAATCCGGACTGACCCCAATAGACTCCATTAAAGTAAGGCCGCCCCGTGTTAAGGAATCCCCGGTTTCCTTTGAATGTGTGGTAGATAATATCGTTAAATTAGGGGATGAAGGAGGTGCAGGCAATCTCATTATTTCAAGAGTAGTATTCATCCATATCGATAATAGATATTTGAATGAAAATAACCAATTAGAAACGAAAAGGTTAGATTACGTTGCCAGAATGGGAGAAAATTGGTACACCAGAGTTACGGAGCAGTCCCTATTTGAAATCCCAAAGCCCATTCGAACCAAGGGCATTGGCGTAGATCAATTACCACAACATATTTTTAAAACGGATATACTTTCTACGAACGACATAGGTAGGCTTGGCAATGCAGAAAAAACGCCATCCGAAGAAGATCTATACCACTTCAAAAAAAAACCAGGGATTGCGAGAATTCTAAAAATAGGTGCCACAGATGAAAAAATCGCACAATTGCACAAGACTGCTAGAAGCTATCTCCAAAAAGGTAATCTAGACTTTGCGCTCAAAACACTTTTCTGTGACAGGTTTTGAACTATTGTAAGATTTACTGATAACCTGCTTCTATGAGTCCATAAACTTGTGCTGTTTCAAGAACTGAAAAAGCCAGGGGAGGTGAAGTGGACAGCGTTTAGGTTACACTCTCACCTACTAAATTTAAACAATCTCCGCACTCAAACCGGCGCGCAATAGCCCACTGCAACGGGGTTCCAGATCGTTGTACTCTCCGGTCTTGACCGTACATTTACCGTTGTAGTGTACGATTAGGGAGCATTGCTCGGCCTGCTCGGGCGTGTGCTCGCAAACATCCATTAAGGTTTCGATAACGTGGTCAAAGGTGTTTACCTCATCGTTGAAAAGAACAATTTCGTTTTGTTTTACCGTTTCTTCCTTGAGAAGAACTTCTTCCAATACTTTCTCTCTTGTACTCATGGCAAATGATTTTCCTACAATTTTTCTATACTAAGAATATCCCTAAATTACATATTTTGCGGCAACCCAATGGTTCTTTTCGAGGTTTTTTTCGAATTTGAGTCCGGTTTCAGCGCATTTTTTGGAAATGACTGAAAAATCCTTGGCATAAAATCCACTTACAAAAAGCGTTCCCTTTTCCGTTAGGTTTTGGGTATAAATAGGGATGTCTTCCACCAAAATATTCCGGCTGATATTGGCAAGGATGATATCATATTTTCTATCGCCCAGCAATCCCGAATCCCCTTCATAAACATTGATATGCGCACAATCGTTTCTTGTTACGTTTTCCTTGGCATTGAGATAGCACCAATTATCGATATCGATGGCATCTACATGTAGCGCACCTTTCAGGGCAGCAAGAATGGAGAGTACGCCCGTACCGCTACCCATATCAAGAACGGACTTTCCTTCAAAATCGTGGTCTAAAATAAATTGTAGCATCATATGGGTCGTTTCGTGATGGCCGGTGCCGAAGCTCATTTTAGGTTCGATAACGATATCGTATTCCACATCGAATTTCGTATGGAATGGGGCGCGAACAGCACATCGATGATTGATTAGGATGGGATGAAAATTACTTTCCCAA